>JADFVC010000136.1 GCA_015222355.1 Chloroflexota bacterium
TGGTCTCGCAAAAAAAGAATACGCTGGCTAAGCAAAAATTTCGACCTACAAGGCGTAGTGGTTTTTCAGGGGCGAAGGCATACCTATGGTATGTCGAGATCCTGAAAAACCACTGCAACACCGGAGGGCGGACTTTTTGCGACGCCATCACAATTGACCGTTCAAGAGGCATGTTATGGCAGCTGTCAACCGCAACCAGATCCGCAATTTCGGCATTATTTCCCACATCGATGCCGGCAAGACAACCGTTTCGGAACGAATTCTTTTCTATACCGGCGAAATCCACAAAATGGGCGAAGTGCACGACGGCATGGCGGTCATGGACTGGATGGAGCAGGAGCAGGAACGCGGGATTACCATCACCGCTTCAGCCACCTGCTGCAAATGGCGTGATTTCACTTTTAACCTGATCGACACTCCCGGGCATATCGATTTCACCATCGAAGTGGAACGTTCGCTACGCGCCCTGGATGGTGCGGTGGCTATTTTCAGCGCGGTGGAAGGCGTTCAGCCCCAGAGCGAATCGGTCTGGCGGCAAGCCGACCGCTACCAGGTGCCGCGCATCTGCCTGATCAACAAGATGGACCGGCTCGGCGCCGACCATCGTGCCGTACTGATCGCCATGATCGAAAAACTGCATATCAAGCCGGTACTGCTGCAACTGCCGATCGGCAGCGAGGATGAATTCTGCGGAATCATCGACCTGCTCAACGAAAAAGCCCTGCGATTTCAGGAAGAGGACTTGGGACAAACAGTTATCGATAGTGAAATTCCAACAGAGATGCGGAAAGAAGTACAGCAGGCTCGCGAGCGCATTATCGAAGCTGCGGCCGATTATGATGACAGCATCCTTGATGACTTTCTCGAAGGGAACCCGATCGCCGGAGAACGACTGCTGCCGGCCTTGCGTCAAGGGGTGACCGAGTGCCGGATTTCACCGGTTCTGCTCGCTTCCGCCCTGCGCAACAAGGGAATTCAACCACTGCTTGACGCCATCTGCAAGCTACTCCCCTCGCCGTTGGATATTCCTCCCGAACAGGCTACCCGCATCAACACCCAGGATAACCAGTCGCTGGAGGCCGACAGCAAGGGGCCGCTCTGTGCCCTGGCATTTAAGGTCCTTGCCGATGAGGGACGCAAGCTGACCTACCTGCGCCTCTACTCCGGCAGCCTGAAGCCTGGTGATTCGGTCTACAACAGCCGGACCCTCGGCGAAGAGAAGGTGGCCCGGCTGTTCCGCATGCACTCGCACAAGCGGGAACGGATCAACCAGGCCGTGGCTGGCGATATTGTGACCGCCACCGGCCTGAAGAATGTCCTCACCGGCGACACCATCAGTTCCGCCGAAATGCCTCTACAGCTGGCCGGACTGGAATATCCCGAACCGGTCGTGTCCCTGGCGGTTGAAGCGAAAACCCTCGAGGACCGGGACAAACTCCCCGCTGCCCTGGAAAAACTACAGTGGGAAGATCCCACCTTTCTGGTCAAGGAAGACCCCGAAACCGGGCAAACCCTGTTAACGGGAATGGGCGAGTTACACCTGGAAGTCGTCGTCCAGCGTTTGCGGAGCGATTTCGGCGTCGACACCCAGACCGGTCGCCCACAGGTTGTCTATCGTGAA
>JADFVC010000137.1 GCA_015222355.1 Chloroflexota bacterium
ATTGTAATCGAATTGCTCGCTGGTTTTGCCCCAACTCAAAAGTGGGAACAAAATGATCAGCAGGAACAACAATTTTACCAACAAAAATGATTTTATACGCATAAACTCCCCATGTTTTGGGATCGAAACAAGCATCGCTGAAAAACCAGCCTGGCTATGGCCACCTTACCGAACACCCGAGGCCAAGCTTTTTGAAAAGGATTAGACTATTTTACTCCTGACGGGCAATAGCTCGCAAGGTGGAATTCCGTATCAATCTTTGCGCATTTGAGCAAATCGGTGAAATCCTGCTAAAATATAAACATTCGTCAGCTGCTTGCTGATCACAAAGGGTCATGATGATCGAGCCAGGGGCGCTGTACAAAGCAACGTAATTCAACAGCAGCCCAAACGCCTACCGAAGGAGGTTCGGCATGACAGAACACCGACATTACCGACGCATTAATTTTCACACCGAAGCCGAAATATTATTTAAAGAAACTCCCCATCGCTGTGAACTGGTTGATCTGGCGCTACAGGGGGCCTTGTTTCATACCGAGCAAAATCTGCCACTCAACACCGGCGACCAGGGCCTGCTGACCATTACCCTCCCCGATTCCGACCTCACCATGGAATTCACCGGTGAACTGATTCACCAGCGGGGCAACTTTTACGGTTTTATTTTTATCTCGGAAGATGCCGCCACCATGGGACATCTGCGCCGCCTGCTGGAACTGAATTTCGGCAACGGCAATGAAGTTGACCAGGAATTTCACCACTGGCTGAAAAACACCTGATCAGATCGGAATCCGCTGTTTCTTGCAGTAACTCCGCAGGACCATTCCCGCCTGATTAAGCCGTGAAAGCTGCGTATTCTTGGCCTTGACCAACGGCACATCGTCCAACGGCACCTGCACCTGCCGAATCTCCCTTTGTACCAGCGCCAGACTATTGAGAATAACCTTCAGATCGGCAGGAGTGTATTTTTTCAATACCGGGGGTGAAAGGCTCAGATATCCCCCGGCAATATCCTGAGCCATTTTTTTCGGATTTCCGGAAATTGCCATATCATCTCTCCCTGTCATTTAACGCAAAAAACTTCACTGCCCAATCCGGCAGGCAAAAGCCTCTTGCTTTTCTCAAATCACTGTGCGATCAATCGCCGCCATGGACCGCTCTCAACATACCAAAGGATTGCTGCTGACCTTCACGGCCGTGCTGATCCTCAGCCCGGACGCTTTGCTGGTCCGCCTGATCAGCTGCGATGCCTGGACTCAGCTGTTCTGGCGCTGTCTGCTGACTGCCTTTACAACCTCACTGATCCTGCTGATCCGTTATCGCCGGCGTTTTTGGCACAGCTTCTACGTAATCGGTCGGCCCGGGCTTTTTTCGGCCATAACCATCGTTATCGGCTCAATACTGTTTGTCAATTCACTCAAGCATACCGCAGCCGCCAATACCTTGATTATTCTGGCGGCCACCCCGGTTTTCAGCAGCCTGTTCAGCTGGCTGTTCCTGAGGGAAAAGATTGCCCGCTGCACCTGGCTGGCCATTTCCACCTGCTTCGGCGGCATCCTGCTGATCTTTTCCGGCAGTTTGCAAAGTGGCCTGCTGCTGGGCGACATGCTGGCGCTGGGTGCAACCTTGATGTGGGCAACCAACCTGGTTATTTTGCGCCGCGGCCGCGCTGTCAACATGATTCCGGCCAACGTTCTCGGCAACCTGGCGGTCGTACCCGTTGTTTTGCTACTCGGAGCGCAACCGTTAACCCTCACCCCGGTTGATGCCAACTACCTGCTGCTGCTCGGCGGCTTGCTGCTGCCGATCTCGTTCGCCATGATCACCCTCGGGCCGCGCTACCTGCCCGCCCCGGAAGTCAGCCTGATCCTGCTGGTCGAAACCATCCTTGGACCGATCTGGGTCTGGCTGGCGTTGGGGGAAGTTCCACAGACGACCACCATGATCGCCGGGCTGCTGATTATCGGCACCCTGCTCACCCACACCCTGCTCTCCCTAAGAGACACAAAACCGTCCGCGGCAATTACCGGGAACTGAAACGCTTTCGATAAACCGTCGGCGAGATTCCGACAATCTGCTTGAACAGCCGCCGAAAAGAACTGACAT
The DNA here is from genome assembly GCA_015222355.1 of Chloroflexota bacterium. GTDB lineage: Bacteria > Desulfobacterota > Desulfuromonadia > Desulfuromonadales > Geopsychrobacteraceae > Malonomonas. The sequence goes on from JADFVC010000137.1 coordinate 2,104, forward strand.
CCTCATAACCGACGGCCCGGGTGGTTCGCTCAAGCGACTCTGTGCTTCCGGCCAGCAGTTGCTTGGCCTTTTCGATCCGCATCCGTTGCAGGTATTCCAACGGCGCCTCTCCGGTCGCTTTGCGGAAACGGCGCAAAAAGGTGCGTTCATTCAATCCGGAAAGCGCGGCCAGTTCTTTGACCACCACCTTGCCCCGATAGTGATTATCAAGCCATTGTTGGACCTTGAGAATAGTCTGATCTGCATGTTTTTTATCGCCACGGAAGCGCACGAATGGTGCCTGATCCCGGGAACTCCGATCAATCAACATCATCCGGGCACAGGCGGTAGCAAGTTGCACAGAACCAAACTTTTCAATCAGGTAGAGAGCCAGATCCAAGTGGGCGCTGGTACCTCCGGCACAGCAATAATCATCACCGTCAATCAACAACCGATCAACCTGCAGGTCGACCTTGGGGTAACGTTGCCGAAAGCGGGAGGCCAACTGCCAGTGGGTTGTCGCTGACCGGTTATCGAGAATCCCGGCTTCTGCAAGGAGAAAAGCCCCGGAGCAGGCGCTGGCAATCCGCGCCCCATGGCGATGCTGCTGGCGAAGCCAGTCGATCAGGGAGCGCTCTTCCAGCAAACGGTCAGGGCTGCCCATCACCCCGGGAACCAGCACCAGGTCGATCTCCCGGCACTCTGCCAAAGAACGCTTCGGCAGCACCGGCAGACGGTTGAAACTGGTCACCGGTTCTCCGTTAAGGGTGACGACTTCAAATTGACAGAAGGAGGTCTTCCCTTGGGGATGCAGCCGACGACATTCCCAGTTTGCCAGGGTGAACAGATCCAGCTGCCCGGCAAGCCCGGAGAGCAGGCAGTTATCGTAAGCCAGGACGGCAACTTTCAGCATATTCATACCCCTTTCAACCCTTTCATGCGATTATAGACACAAATACGCATGATTTCAACATAGAGTTAGTTGATGGTCTCGCAAAAAAGAATACGATGGCTAAGCAAAAATTTCGACTGACAAAACATGGTGGTTTTTCAGGGACGGAGGCATGTGCCATGGGACGCTTTACCTGATCATCGACTTCGACCCCGCATGATCCTGCAGAGGAAACGGAAGAACATTCATGAAGAAAATAGAAATAAGCCGACAAATGACCATCGAAGAGCTGGTTGAAGCCAAGCCCGAAGCCGTGAACTTTCTCTTCAAAAGAGGGATTCGCTGCATCCGCTGCGGGGAACCGACCTGGGACACCCTTGAAGCGGCGGCGCGGCAAAAAAATTTCAGCGAAGACGAAATTGATCAGCTGCTGCTTGATCTTAACCATCTGGATTAAACCAAACAGCAGCCGGGCTCTGTCACCTTTTATGTTTATATTTCTTGTTCTTTTTGTGCTTAAATTTCTTCGGTGGATATTTTTTCAAGTGATCCTGATGCTTGACATAAGGCCGACGACTATCCATCTCGATGCTCACATGCTCGCCAAGATTGATCTGAAGATGACGCGGCAAAGAAACGGACATTTTCCAGCCAGTTGAATCGAGGTAAAAATAAACACCCCGCCCCGTATCAAAATAAATTCTGGCATCGGGATAATAGTGATAACGGAATTTGCTGCGATAGCCGTGTGCCTTGGCATGCGCAGGCGGGCCGGCTTTGGCCGCCGTATAAACCGTCGGCTGATCCGCGACAACAACCCTTCCACCTCCGCCCCGGACCGCGACCAGACAGCCTGCCAGGGCCAAAGTTAAAGCAAACATCACACTCAAACGGACTATTTGAACAATCATTCTCATAACGACCTCCCTATCAAGCTTACCCTGCAATGGACAACCTGAACGGCATACTCCTCAACCTGTTGCTACTGACCCGTTTAGCCGAAATCGCGCAATAGTCATGCTGCCCTGATCTCTCCGGCCAAATCGACAGTATCCAGCAACAGCTGAAACTCGGCATCGATTGGGGATTGTCGGGAATGGCGCTAGACATAATGGCTGACAGTTAGAGACGAAAGAGACCTGCCCCTTGCAAACGTGGGTTATGTTGGGATTTTAGTTGAAAATTC
>JADFVC010000138.1 GCA_015222355.1 Chloroflexota bacterium
GAAGCCAATGACCGGGGCAATTCCGAGGTCATCTTCGATCTGGAACTGATCGAGGTCAATCACAGCGATACCCGGGAATTAGGTCTTAAATTAAGCAATTACTCTATCGGTGCTGGACTCAGTGTGTCCGGATCTGGAACGATTGTCGCATCGGGGTTGCCAACGGATAATTCAACAACCGGCCTGATAAAATCCTTCAACGGATTGGACCCCTTTTATGCCATCCCGACGGCCTCTTTCAAATTCATGAAGACCCTGGTCGATGCCGAGGTTCTGGCTAATCCCAAAATCCGGGTCAGAAACAGGGAGAAAGCCAAGGTTCATGTCGGCACCCGCGAGCCGGTGATAACCGTTACCATAACCGACGGTGTGACTTCGGAGAATGTCCAGTATGTCGATGTCGGGGTCAAGTTGGATGTCGAGCCGACGATCCAGTTGGACAAAACGATTGTGACCAAGCTGGGTCTTGAGGTGAGTAATGTCTCGGGCCGGGAAAAAACTGCCACCGGAACGGCTGTTATCACGATCTCTTCAACAACCGCTAATACCACATTGACCCTGAAAGACGGGGAACAGACAATTATCGGCGGTTTGATCCGTAATGATAATTCGGTGACAAAGAGAAAAATACCGATATTGGGGGATATCCCGATTCTCGGCGAGCTTTTTACTGGGACCGATAAAACCAAGATTAAACGGGAAATTTTGCTTTCAATCACACCACATATTGTCAAGTCAGTGCATCTGCCGCAGGGAGACACGGCCAGTATCTGGTCCGGTGGTGAGGATGATCTGAAATTCGGCCGGAATTTTGGCACCTTTGTCGATGAATATAAAGCCGGGCAGCGGGGGCTGGAGCCGCCGGTCGATCTGCCGGATAACGAGGGACGTTCGGGAGCGATGATCAAGGTTGATGCTCTTGGCGCGGATCAGGCGGCGGAAAATATTGAGGCAGAACCTCAATTGACTGAGCCGTCGATAGCTGCTGATGGATCGGTTAAAGCCAAACGTGCCACCGGGTCGGTGACCGAAGAGCTGATTCCTGAAAAAGAATTGGTCGGACAGGTATTCAAGCCGATGGTTTTTGTTGAAGGGGCGCAACTTGTCAATGAGGGAGATGAATTCACCCTGTTCTTTCATGTCGAGGAGATCGAAGGGCTGTTCAGTGCTCCCCTGTATGTTCAGTACAATACTGCTCTTTTTGAATTTGTCAGCGCGACCGCAGGATCTTTTTTCAACCAGGGAGAGGCTTCGGCCATTTTCACCCATACGGTCCTCAATCAGGGTGGGCGAATTATTGTTGGCTTGAAACAGGGAGCCGCCGGGCAGGGAGTCTCCGGTGGTGGAGAGTTGTTCAGTATGCAGTTCAGGGCAAAAGCCCCGGGGAAAGCTGAAATCATGCCGACCCGGACAAACTTCCGGAACGCCCGGGGGGAACGTTTGGCTGTTGACACTTTCGGGTTGATGGTTGAAGTCAACCCCTAGGGCGGATAGATGCTGGATCGCCGTTTAAAAAATTGTGCAGGACTGACGCTCATTGAACTGGTGATTGCCATGGCAATTCTGGCGATTCTGGCTGCAGTTGTGATCCCGCTGTCCGAAGTGACCGTCACTCGCACCAAAGAACTGGAATTGCGGCGCACCTTGCGGGATGTTCGCAGCGCCATCGATGCCTACAAGGCGGATTACAACGAAGCCGTGGCCGCAAAAAAAATCTTTGCCACCATCGGCGAATCGGGCTATCCGGAGGAACTGGAAAAATTAATTGAAGGGAACGATTGGGGAGGACTGTATTCCTTTAAAAAGAAATACTTGCGCAGGCTCCCTAAAGATCCCTTCGATCGCAACAATGACGGCTGGGGGTTACGCGCTTATAGCGATGATGCCGACTCGACTGTCTGGGGTGGTGAGGATGTTTATGACGTTTACAGCCAGAGTGACGACATCGCTCTGGATGGAACCTATTATCGGGAATGGTAGATGAGGATGGCGTCGCAAAAAAGTCCATCCTGCTGCGTTGCCGCGCTTTTTCAGGACTTCGACATACACTATGTATGCCCTTCACCCCTTAAAAACCACGACGCCTTACAGGGCGAAATTTTAGCTTAGCCATTTCGTAACTATTCAGTACGGGTGATGATAGGCTGGTGCCGCCCATTCCAAGGGCCGGGGACAGCCCCCCTTTAAGACCAGAACCGGGGGACAGTCCCCTAGACACCCTTTCCATGGGCATCACCAGCCCCTCTTTCTGAACAGTTACGCCATTTCAAGATAACTTGTGAGTGCATCAAAATGAAGAACTGGTTGAAAAGTCTAAAGTTTGGTCATAAAGGGTTTACTCTGTTTGAGTTGCTGGCCGTCATGGTGATTCTGTCCGTACTGGCCAGCATCGCTGTGCCCAGCTACAAGCGCAGCCAGATCAAAGCCAGGGAATCGGTGCTTGCCGAAGATCTCTACCAGATGCGCAGGGCGATCGATGCCTACTTTGTCGATCATGGCAGTTATCCGGATACTTTGGATCAGTTGACTCAAAACAAATATTTGCGCGGCATCCCGCGCGATCCATTTACCCGAAAGAATGATAGTTGGAATTGCCTCCCGCCCGAGCCGGCCGAAAATGGGCAATTGGCTGAGGGGAGTTGTTTTGATGTACGCAGTGGCAGTGATCTGATCGGGTTGAACGATATCCCTTATCAGGAGTGGTGAGTTTTGATGGCGTCGCAAAAAGTCCGATCTACTGCGAGTGCATCAGTTTTCGGGCTCGGTCAAAGGAAAAAAACGAGCTGAGAGCGATATTTTCAAACTTGCCTCGCTCGGCATATGCTTCCTTAATAAGGACCATTGATCTCTATTCGCGCTTTGTGATGGGCTGATGGGGTGGACTGTACACAATCTCTGTGGATAGCTTTGTGCAAAACTGTCGGCTTATCTTCAGGGTGTCCCGATAGCACTCAAATTCTCCTCTTTGCTTAAAAAAGAGGCAGCCGGTCTCCGCCGAATTTTTCAAAAAAAGCAATAAAAAAGAGCCTGAAAAACAATAAAAATTGGCCGGTTTTCGGTTTGACGAAAGAGGTTCATCATGGTATCTGACGCCAAATTTGATGGCGTCGCCATCTCATGACTTTTTGCGAGTGCAGCAAATTTGAATAACTCAAAAAGGTAAAAAGGGTCAGAAAATTATGCGGATAACACCGACCACCGAGCTGAAAAATCGTTTTCGTGTTTTGCAGGGGCGCATGCAACAATTGGGGGTGGAGGCGGCGATTCTGGTGCAGAACAGTGATCTGTTTTATTTTACCGGCTCAATCCAGCAGGGCGTTTACTATCTTCCAGTCGAGGGGGAACCGGTCTATCTGGTACGTAAAGATTTTGGTCGGGCGCGGATGGAATCCGGGCTGAAAAATATTTTGCCGCTAGAGTCGCTGCGTAATCTTCCGGACCAACTTCAGAGCATGGGTTTATCTCTGCCCGAAACCCTGGGTTTGGAATTGGATGTCTTGCCGGTGTTGCACTATCAACGGTTGGAAAAACTATTTTCTCCAGCTGTCATGCAGGATATCTCTCCGGCTGTACGTTCAGTCAGGGCAATTAAAAGTGAGTACGAAATTTCCATAATGAAGGACTGCGCACTGATAATGGACAGGATTTTTCAGCATGCACCGAGTGTCATCGCGGTTGGCAAAACCGATATAGAGGTTGCAGCGGAGCTGGAATGTTTTGCCCGTAAAGAAGGACATCAGGGCTTGATCCGGTTTCGGGGTTTCAATTCCGAGGTTTTTTTCGGACAGGTGTTTTCCGGGACGGATAGCGCCATTCCGGCTTACCTTGATACACCACTCGGTGGCTTGGGGCCGAATCCTGCCGTCGGCCAGGGAGCCAGCTATAAAAAAATTGCTGCTGATGAACCATTTATTATCGATTTGATTACGGCTTTTGACGGTTACCTGGTTGATCAGACACGGACCATGGCTGTTGGTAAGATTCCTGAAAGACTCAGTGACGCTTATTTCGCCATGCTCAAAATCCAGGAAAAACTTTTTCAAATTGCCAGGCCCGGAGTTTCTTGGGGGTCAGTTTACGAACAGTGCCGGCAGCTGGCTGTTGAATTAGGTTATCAAGATCATTTTATGGGGCCAACCGGGGCGCAAGTATCTTTTATCGGTCATGGTGTCGGCATTGAAGTTGATGAGTATCCATTGATTGCCCGGGGTTTTAATGATCAATTGCTGGAAGAGAACATGACTTTTGCCTTTGAGCCAAAGGCCGTTTTCCCTGGACTTGGGGCCGTGGGGGTCGAAAATACCTGGCGGGTTTCCGCGGAGGGTATCAAGCGTCTGACCTATAGTGACGAGAGTTTGTTGGAACTTTAACCGCCCGGTAATTTTCATCTCGGTCTCTTCTCGCTTCTGGTTGATGGAAATTACGACC
>JADFVC010000139.1 GCA_015222355.1 Chloroflexota bacterium
CCGTTGGTGATTGCGTGAATTTCAAAGCCGGGAAAGAGATTTTGTGAAACTTCGCCATGACGTTTGGCGACACCATTGATGTACTTACTTAACTTGAGGGCCAATATCGTCATGTTCAGTTGGTCACCACCGGAGATTTTCTTGAGGAGCTCGATCGGAACCTCCGGCGGCATGATTCGCTCAGCGAGGTCGTAGGGAAAGCGGTCATGACCAGCTTCAACCGGCGTATGCGTAGTAAAGACACATTGATCTATGACCTGCTGGGCATTAGAGGAATTGTATTCCTCCCAGGCAGATTCTATGGGGACGCGGGCATTATTGAGCAGTTCAATGGTCAGTAAGCTCGCATGCCCTTCGTTCATGTGATATTTTTTGATGGCAAAATTCAGGGCCCGCAGAATTCTTACCCCGCCGATACCGAGAACGATTTCCTGTTTTAAGCGCAAATCAAGGCCACCACCATAAAGGTGATCGGTAATCTTGCGATCCTCTTCAGCGTTTCCCGGTATATCGGTGTCCAGAAACAGCACGGGCAACTGGCCACCTGCCGGACTTTTCACCGTATACAGCCAAGCCTGAATTTTGACATCCCGTTTTTCTATGGTCACCAGGGTTTTGGTTGGCAGTCGCTGCATATATTTTTCCGGCTGCCAGGTGATATCCGATTCCTGCTGCCAACCATTAGAATTGAAATACTGCCGGAAATAGCCTTTGCGATACAATAGGGTGACGGCAATCATGGGAATTTTCAGATCGGCCGCGCTTTTGATTGTGTCGCCGGCCAGAACTCCAAGACCGCCACTGTAAGTAGGGATTTCCGCTTTCAGGCCGACTTCCATAGAGAAATACGCAATACGCTGATCTTGGGTAAATTGTTTCCAGTCTTCCATTCGCAGTGCCTCCCGAGTTGTTTTATATCTGTATTCAGTCTAACAGAAGCTCCCGTATCGTCTAGCCATTTTGCCCTCGAAAAAGACCCGTCACTGTAAAAAATTGAAATTTTATGGGGTGATTACTGGTGGGGGTTTTATGGATCTAAAGTTGTTCGGTTTCTCAGAAAAGTCTTTTCATGTCACGCAGGATCCCCGCATTATTTTTCTCAGTAAAAACCACGAAGAGGCCTTTACCCATCTGCTTTACGGGGACGTGCTTTTTTATAAATCCCTTGCGGCTGATTGAAGTTTGGCAGGTCGTGTCAATTTAACTGATATAAGCTGTTGAAAGTCGCTTGTAGATCACTTATGCTCTTTTGATTTCAATGAGTTCTAAATATGAAAATCAATTACAGTCTCAAAAACGCTTTGGCTTGGAGATTTATTGTTGTTTCAATCTTGCCATTGTTGATTCTCAGTAGTCTCTCCCTGAAATATTTCACCAGTGAAACTGAACGCGGTCTGGTTCGTGAAAATCGTTCTATTGCGGAATCTGTTGCTGCTCAGATATCGCTGGAATTGCAGGAACCTTTTTTGTTGCTTCATGGGTTTACTCAAACTTATCCGCTTATTTCAAATGATGACACAAAGATCTCTCGCTCCTTAAATGAGTTGATCAAAAAAAACAGTGGAATTGAAGCCATTCTTTTGTTGGATAAAAATCGTCGAGTTGTCGCTCAAGCATTGCCTGAAAATGCCCAAAATAGTCAATTTGACTTTGTGGGTCGAGACCTTTCTCTCCTGCCCCAAGTAAAAAATATCTCTCAAGAACCGGGTTTCACTTGGTCAAAAGCCACATTTTCAGATTCTTCTGACAGAGTTTCTTTGGTTTTGTCCTGGAAATTTAACGAGTTTTTACTGATTGGCTATATCCATATTGAACAGCTTTGCCAGCGGTTTGCTGCTCTGCTGAATGAACAACCTTCTCATCTCCTGTTGCTCGATAATCGCGGAAAACTGTTTTTTCAGTTTCCGCGGGATACGACAGAGTCGACTCTCACATTGGCCAACCTGACTCCCGTCAAGGCTGCCATGTCCGGAGAGCAGCATACCGCCAAGTATGTTTTGCAGGAGACAACTTATCTTGGCACGGCTGTCGCCATTCCCTCAATCAACTGGCTGGTTTTATTCGGCCAGGATAATGCTGTGTTAACGAACGTCATCTGGGAAATAAGGCTTATTTACGGCGGTATATTTTTGCTGGTTCTTCTGCTTGCTTCTCTCTGGGCTCGTTCTTTGTCGATGAAGATTGTCCAGCCGATATCTGACCTGGCACAAAGTGCGGAATCTTTTTCCCAGGGTGATTATCAATGCCCGCTGCCCTATGGTAACCACCGGGAAATTGACAAGCTGTCCGATAGTTTTCGTTCTATGCGCCAAACCATTGATGAACGTGAAAAACTCCTGGTGCAAAATCAGAATTATTTCTCCCGTCTTTTTAACGGAGTTGCGGACGCTATCCTGATTTCCCGGCAGGACCCGGATGGAACCCCGGGGAGATTTATTGAAGTGAATGATGTTGCTTGCCAAATGCTCGGCTATTCACGAGAAGAATTCTTGAAGCTCTCTTCCGGTGATTTGAACCGTCTCAGACAGGAAGAACCGGACACTTTCCAGATTGTTCAGGAGAATCTGTCCGATCATGAAAAGACGCTTTTTAAAACGAGTCTGCTGACTGCAAACGGCGATTGGTTGCCGGTAGAAATTGGTTGTCAATTGTTCGAACTGGATGGACAGTTGGTGTTTTTCTCCGTTGCACGCGATATCACGCTGCGGGAAAACTACGAAACATCCATCAAGACACTGGTCCGCAGTACCGTCGGCCTGACCGGCCAGCAATGTCTCGATGAAATTGTTGAAAATCTTTGTGATTGGCTCGGGGCTGATGGTGCCAGTATCGGCATCACCCAAGGGGACTGTTTGCAAGTGAAGGCAACTTGTCTCGCCGGTCAGTTGAAAAAACCTTTCTCTTTGCAGCTTTCCGGCACACCCTATGCGGAGATCCTCGCAGGGCAATATCGCAGCTATAATGAAAATGTCGAGGCAATGTTTCCCGCTTTGCGTCAGTTTGATCTGTCAAAAATAAACAGCTTTGTCGGGATTCCGATGATCGGGCACGATGGCCGGATTATCGGTGTCGTCAGCGCTTTTTCACGGACCTCTATCATTGCGGTGCCGCACGAAGAAGAGCTTTTGTCGGTTATTGCCTCGCGCGCCGCCGCCGAATGTGAGCGGATGGATCACGAACGTCAGCTGGCACAAAGTGAAGAGATGCTGCGGACCCTGTTTAACTCAACGGCCGAGGCGATCGTCGGTCTGGACCTCGATGGCAATTGTATGTTCTGCAACCCGTCTACTTTGCGCATTTTGGGGTATGAAAACGAAAGTGAGTTAATCGGGCAAAGCTTTTTTAAACTGGTCGATAATCAACAGTTGCGCGAACTGACAACTTCCGGGACTGATTGCCCCTTTATGGCGGCAATCGAAAACGAAGAGACGGTTGTTGGCGCCGATGGGGTCCTGTTACGTCGTGACGGACAACAGATACCGGTTGAATACTGGGGACATCGCATGATGCAGCATGGTCAGGCAATCGGCGGGGTGATTACCTTTATTGATATCTCGCGGCGGCGGACTCTGGAGCAACAGTTACGCCATTCTCAGCGGATGGAAGCGATAGGGACCCTGACCGGAGGTATTGCCCATGATTTCAATAATATTCTCACGGTTATTTCCGGTTATGCCGGCCTGTTACAGTCCCTTTATGCTAATGATGAAAAATTGTTGCCGAAGATCAGTAAAATCGCCGAAGCCGCAGAGCGAGGTTCTAAATTAACCCATGGTTTGCTCGCCTACAGTCGCAAGAAAACGGGATTTTCGACACCGATTGATTTAAATCATCTGGTCCTTCAGGTCCAGGATTTTTTCGGCAAGGTTATCGGGGAACACATCGAAAAGAGATTGATCTTGTCAGAACAACCACTTTTTGTCTTGGGCGATAATTCTCAGCTTGAGCAAGTGCTGGTGAATCTGGCAACGAATGCCAGAGATGCAATGCCCGGTGGTGGGATCCTGACGATGAAAACGGCCCTGGCATCCCTGGATGAGGATTTTTGCAAGGCTCATGGCTACGGACAGCCCGGTGAGTACGCTTTGGTTTCAGTCGAAGATACCGGAGAGGGAATCCCAAAAGAGGTTCAGCAGAAAATTTTCGATCCCTTTTTTACCACCAAAGATACTGGTAAAGGGACCGGCCTTGGATTGGCCATTGCTTATGGTATTACAAAACAGCATAAAGGCTATATTATTGTCGATAGTACACGTGAGAAAGGGGCATGTTTCAACATTTACTTGCCTCTGACAACAAAACGACCTCTGCAAAAGCGTTTGCCCCGGCAAGGTGCTTTACCGGGCGGCGACGAAACCATCCTGCTGGTCGAAGATGATCCACAAGTGCTTGAGACCACCTGGAATATCCTGAGCTCGGTCGGCTATAAGGTTGTTACCAGCAGCTGCGCTGAAGCGGCCCTGCAAACACTCGATTCAGGTGAAAATGAATTTTCCCTGATTCTTTCCGATGTGGTTATGCCCGGCATGAAAGGGAGCGAGTTTTACCTGGCCTTGCGTCAGAAAACAGATATACCGATTGTTTTTATCAGTGGCTATACCTTTGATACTTTACGCGATCAGGGACTTGTTGCTGAAGAGATTACGCTGCTCAGTAAGCCGATTTCACCTCTGGACCTTTTATCGAAGCTTCGTGAAATCATCGATAAAAACGGTCACTGATAGTCGCCTTTTTTGCTTAAAAGGTTTCCGGCAGGTAACCCGCCAGAAATGACAGAGTTGGCAAGTTGCTGATCTGCTCTGTCAATTGTTCGACTTTAAGCTGTTCGTCACCTTCAACCGTCGTTAGTATGCCGAGC
>JADFVC010000140.1 GCA_015222355.1 Chloroflexota bacterium
ACAGTCCCGGCTTTACTCCCAGCGTACAAAAGACCTTAAACTAGCGCCATTCGATACTAACGGCTATTATCTCTGTTCGACAAGGGTAAAATCAAGCCGTCGTCGCCCGCTCTCAACTTTCAGCACCTTGATCCGGACCGGCATCCCGACCCGATAAATCTGCCGTCGCCGTTCCCCGATGAGGGTTCGGGTGGTCGGGTCAAAGGTGAAATAGTCGCCGGTCAAACTGCGGACATGCACCAGGCCCTCAACAAAAATGTTCTCCAGTTCGACAAAAAAACCGAACTCGGTGGCAGCAGAGATTATTCCGGAAAATTGTTCGCCAAGGTGTTTTTCCATAAACTGGCAACACCTTAATGCAACCAGATCCCGTTCTGCGGTCATGGCCCGCCGCTCCTTAGCTGAGCAATCAACTGCCAACTCGAACCACGCAGTATCAGGGGCTATTTTTTTTGACCTTGTCACTGACAAGGCCTTTTTGAGTGTCCGGTGCACGCTTAAGTCAGGATAACGTCGAATCGGTGAGGTGAAATGGCAATAACACTGCGCCGCAAGAGCAAAATGCTCCTTATTCTCCGGTGCATACCGGGCCTGTTGCAAACTACGCAAGAGTTGCTGATTGAGTAAGCGTGCTTCAGGCCGATCGGTCATTTCAGCCAGTAAATTTTGCAGATCATGCTGCAAGTTTTTCCCCAGCACCAATCCGACACCACATTCAGCGGCCAACTTTTGAAAATCCTGCAGTTTATCCAAAGCGGGCGGCTCGTGGATGCGGTAGAGAAACGACCAGTTATGCTGCTCCAGAAAGGTCGCCACCGCCTCGTTAGCGGCCAGCATGAACTCCTCAATCAGCCGATGTGCCTTGGTTCGCTCCGTTTTCACCAGGCCAATCGGTCGTCCGGCTTCATCGAGAACAATGTCCACCTCAGGCACGTCCAAATCGAGGCTGCCCCGTTCTTTGCGCATACTGCCGAGAGATTCGGCCAATGCACCCATCTCCTGTAACTGGTGGATAATTTCAACGGACAAATGCTGTTTGCCTGTTTGATCCAGACAGGCAGCCACCTCAGTGTAAGTCAGGCGTGCTCGACTCCGCATCACTGCGGGGTAAAACGTCGATGTCAACCGCTCCCCTGCCGGATTGAAAAGCAGTTCGGCAGTCATCACCAGACGATCTTCCTGCGGATTTAACGAGCAGATCCCATGACTCAGAGCCTCCGGTAACATCGGCAGACAATAACCGGGAAAATAAACGCTGGTCCCCCGCTCACGGGCGGCCGCATCAAGCACGCTATCTTCTGTCACGTAATGGGCAACATCGGCAATACACACCCACAGCCGGTAAGTTCCATCCGCCTCTTTACGCAAAGCAACGGCATCGTCAAAATCCTGGGCCGTTTCACCATCAATCGTCAGTAGAGGTAGATCACGCAGATCGCGGCGCCGGGCAATCTCGTCTGCCGCAATTTCGGCACCAAGCTTTGCTGCCTCCGCCAGCACCCCAGAAGAGAATTGATGCGGCAGGGCATGGCTGCGAATGACCGTTTCAATATCAACCTGAGGATCATCAGCAGCTCCGAGGACAGCAACAATGCTCCCACTGGCCGAACTGGTGCCGGAAGCAAAACGTTCAATGGCGACTTCAACGATATCTCCCGGGTTAACATCATCCTGCCGTCCGACCCGGATACCCCGACCCAGTTTCACGTCTAGTGGCCAGACTTCCCCGCCCCTGGCCAGCTGCCGATAACTCCCGAGCAGTTTTTTGTGCGCACGCTCCAGCACCCTGACAATTTCACCATAGGGTCGCCCGTCCCGTGACGAAAAGCGCTGGCGCACCTGAACCCGGTCACCGTCCATCGCGGTTGCGACACATTTTGCCGGGA
>JADFVC010000141.1 GCA_015222355.1 Chloroflexota bacterium
CATAGACAAAACAACAATCTCACCCTCCACGACGAATGGTCCCGGAGATCAGCATGAGTAGGCTCTTCAACGAAATTCCCTTCATGCAACGCTTTACGCGGATTTTCTTTCCCGGTCAGGGCAAAAGAAAACCTCTCCCTTCCAGCAATAAGCTCGGCCCCTTCATCGGTGTTTTTACCCCGACCATCCTGACCATCCTCGGCGTCATTATGTATCTACGCTTCGGCTGGGTCGTCGGCCAGGTCGGTTTATGGAAAACCCTGCTGATCGTTGTGCTGGCAAACTGCCTCACGCTGATAACGACCCTGTGCCTCTCGGCGGTCGCCACCAACTCGCGGGTTGGAGTCGGGGGCGCTTATTTCATGATTTCCCGCAGCCTCGGCTTGGAAATCGGCGGAGCGATCGGCCTGCCGCTGTTCCTCTCACAGGCACTCTCGGTGACACTTTATGCCTTCGGCTTGGCGGAAGTACTGCGCCTGATCTGGCCCGCAGCCCCGTTAATGCCCAGTGCTTTTCTCATCATCATTCTGGTGGCAGCTCTCGCCTTTCGCGGGGCCGGAACTGCCTTGCGCAGCCAGGTCCCCATCATGGTCTTGATTGTCCTGTCACTCATGGCGCTGTTTCTGGGCGCGATTTTCGGCGACACAATCACTGCGAGCAGCTCACCTCTCCCCTTCGAAGCGAGCGGTTTCTGGGCCGTTTTTGCCATCTTCTTCCCGGCCGTGACCGGGATTATGGCTGGACTGAGCCTCTCTGGTGACCTGGCAGAACCACGCCGGGCCATCCCGCGAGGAACCTTGTGGGCAGTCATCATCGGCTTTGCCATCTACCTGATCACCCCCTTTGCGCTCATTCTCGGTGCCGACCCTGCGACTCTGCGTAACGAACCTTTAATCTGGACGCAGATTTCCATCTTCGGCCCCTGGCTGATTTTACCGGGCCTCTGCGGGGCAATTTTCTCCTCTGCCGTCAGTTCAATGCTCGGTGCGCCACGCACCCTGCAAGCCCTGGCCATGGATCACCTGGCTCCGAAGCTCTTGGCCGGAGAATCGGAACAGGGAAAATCCGAACCGGTTTTCGGCCTGCTGATCACTCTGGGATTGGCGCTTGGGGCGGTTTTTCTCGGCGATCTGAACGCTGTAGCCACCGTCGTCAGCATGTTCTTTCTCAGCGTATACGGCATCATCAATCTGGTTGCCGCACTGGAAAAACTTTCCGGAAATCCATCCTGGCGCCCACGGGTCGATGTCCCCTGGGGGTTGAGCCTGTTGGGTGCACTGGCCTGTTTTGCGGTGATGATGTTGATTCACTTACCGGCCAGTCTGATTGCCATCAGTATCGAATTTCTGCTTTGGCTGTTTCTCAAGCACCACCTGCATTTAAAAGCGCGCGGCGATGTCCGTCGCGATATCTACCAGGCACTCGTGCGCTGGTCGCTGTTGCGGTTGACAGAAAGGCCGATGACCGCACGCAACTGGCGACCTCACATCCTGGTTTTCGTTGGTGATATCGAAAAGCGTCTGGACCTGGTTCGATACGCCGACTGGTTCAGTGAAGAACGCGGCATTATCACAGTCAGCGAATTGATTCAGGGGGATGTACTCAACCTTGACCTCAATTTGCAGCAACGTCGACAGCATATTCAGCAGATCTTACGCCGGGAAGGGATTCACGCTTTCGGTGAAGTCAACGTTGTGCAGGATATCGAACGAGGAATTGTCGCGGTCGCCCAGGCGAACGGCATCGCCGGGATCGAGAGCAACACGGTCATTCTCGGCTGGCCTGATGAATTGGAGCGGATGACCGCTTTTCTGAAAATCATCCGGCGCCTTAAACGTCTCAACCAGTCACTGCTCATCGGCTGCGTCAAAGCACTGCCAACCCGTCATGAAGGGACAAAACGACGCATCGATATCTGGTGGGGCGGACTGCAACGCAATGGCGACCTGATGCTGTTACTCGCTTACCTGCTCAGTCGTAACCCGGAATGGCGCGGCAGTACCATCCGTATTCTCAGCGTGGCTTCCAATGAATTGATGCAGGAAAAAACTGTCAGTTTCCTGCGCAAATTGATCCCGGAAATCCGCATCGACGCTGAAGTTCGGGTCATGGTCAAAGCCAAAGAAGAACGTATCAAAGATATCATCGTCGAACAGAGCAGCAGCGCGGACCTGATCCTGCTCGGGCTGGCAACCCCGGAAGAAGGGAACGAAGAACACTACGCACGCCGCCTCTACCGGCTGGCCGAGGGGCTCCCCTCCTGCATCTTCGTGCATAACGGCAGCCTGTTTATCGGCGAACTGGTGACCCCGAACGACGACCGGCTTGAGGAGAACGGGGCAGCAAGAACAGTCAATCAGGAAAACTGAAAAGAGTAGAGAGCAACAAAGAAAAAGCCGATTGCGACCCACCGGTCGTCAGATGTTCGGTTCTGCTGAACAGTTACGTATTTTTTCAAACCACCCTTTTCCACTCGTTAATGAACAAACCGTTTCATGGTCGGTTCACCTGAAAATGGGCGACATTATGCTTTAAAAACTTTTCCGGCAGGTATTTCATGGTCGTTTCGTAACCCTGTTGAAACAATTCCACCTTCTGCTCTTTTGATAATCCGAACTCAATAGGCGAAACAGACCCTGAATTAATGACAATCGTCGAATGCCAATATGCGTCATTGATAAATTCGCGGGACATTGTCGTCATAAACGAGCGAATGAGCATGACCATAAAAGCCGGCAACAAAGGAGGTTTTTCTCTTTGCTGGTCCCGCGGCTGAGCGTCGGCCCTGATCCTGAAAAAACAGACCGGGGAACCATCACCGGCCCAGTCTCTTCGCAAGGCTTCTTCGGCAAGAATACTCCCATCAACCAAAACCTGTCCCTGATATAGCTTGAATGAAAAGAGCAAAGGAATCCCCATGGAATAACGAACGGCCGTTGCAACTTTAACTTCAGGGGTCCGCTCTTGATCGAAAACCACCGGACGAGCCGTCTGCACATCCGTCGCAACAACATGAAGATTAAACGGCAGATCGGCAAATACCGCACCGTCAACTTGTTGATCCAACCATCTTTCAAAACTGGCCCCGGAGGACAGTCCCCCACGGAACAACAATTGATAAGGAGAGTAGCCCTTAAACTGTCTGAAATCGATGTTCAGAGCCAAGGACTTGATTTCTTCGATACTTTTTCCTGCCGCCAGAAGAGCAGCAATAATGCTGCCCCCCGACACTCCAACGACATGATTAAAGCGAGCATTTAACTCATCCAGGGCAGTAATAACCCCGATATGGGCCGCCAATCGCGTGCCGCCACCGGCAAGAACCGGAACCATCAAAAAATCCGTCTCTCCATTCTGAACCGCTCCTGGTGGTCTGTACATAAGTATCCCTGTCTCTGAGAGTCCGACTCACCCAGTCATTTCTCCCAAAGCAACCTGTTGCAGGTTTTCGGCTCCAACCTCTTCAAGTAATTTTCCGAAACGACACTTGCGATCAGCTTTGGCAAACCAGTCCAGCAACCGTTCTATCGCGGCCAGTGCCTGCTGTTCATCAGGGATATCCTTGAGAATCCGCCGGCTGAGCCGCGGCTGGCTACCACCGTTACCGCCGACCGAGAGGTGCCAGCCACGGGGAGAGCCGATCAGGCCGATATCCTTGATGCAGGTTTCAGCACAATCGTTCGGGCAACCGGAAACTCCCAGTTTGAGTTTCCAGGGAAGTTGCCTGCCATGGAAACGACGGTCGATCTCCAGGCCGATGGCAATCGAGTCACGCAGTCCGCGTTTGCAGCAGTCGGTGCCCGGGCAAATTTTCACACTGCGAACACAAGAGCCGATGGAATAGCCGATCGGCAAATCAAGATCTTCCCGGGCAGCGTCAATATCCTCTTCTGCCAGACCGATCAATGCGATTCGCTGGCCGCTGGTCAACTTGATTTTCTGCGCCCGGTATTTATCGGCAACATCCGCGACTCGTCGCAGCAAACGACTGTCTACCAATCCGGCCGGGGTATGAGGAACGATGGCGTAGGTCTGGCGATCACGCTGCACGATGGCACCCTTTTCCTTGATGTCCTGTTTTTTCATCGCTTCGCTTTCCTTTATTTAATCCTTATATCTAGTTTCCATCCAGATTTTCCGGCGATATTTCTCCACAGTAATAAGCTGTTTGATTCCGGGGCAGATTCCTCTATAATCACAGCCTGAAATCCATAACTTAAACAACAACTAAGGGTTTTCATTGTAACAATTTGAGGATTTTTTCCAATCGATTTTTTATCTGAAGGAGAGAGAGATGAAAGCAGTTCTGATGGACGAATTCGGCGGCGCCGAAGTCATGAAGGTCGGTGAAATCGAGAAACCGCAACCGAAAGCCAACGAAGTCCTGATTAAAGTGGTCGCAACCAGTATCAACCGCCCTGATCTGGTACAACGGATGGGCAACTACCCTCCCCCTCCCGGTGATTCAAAAATCCTCGGCCTGGAAGTGTCCGGCACCGTCGCAGAAATCGGCAGCGAGGTGACAACCTGGCAGGTCGGCGACCGGGTGATGGCTCTGGTCGGCGGAGGTGGCTATGCCGAGTATGCACTCGCCTACGGAAATCACCTGATGCCGATCCCCGAAAGCATGAGCTTCGAAGAAGCGGCCTGCGTCAACGAAAGCTATATCACCGCCTTCCTCAATGTTTTCATGATCGGTGGCCTGGAAGATGGCCAGACCGCGATCCTCCACGGCGGCGGCGGCGGAGTCAACACGGCGGCTGTGCAACTGGCCAAAGCCCTGACCCCCGATACCAAACTGATTGTCACCGCCCATCCGGACAAGATGGAGAGAGTCAAGAAGTTGGGTGTTGACCTGGTCATCGACTTTACCACGACTCCGGATTTCGCCGACACCGTCAAGGAATACACCAGCAAAAAAGGCGTTGACCTGATCCTTGATCATGTCGGCGCCAAATACCTGAAACCAAATATGAATTCTCTCGGTTACAAAGGCAGACTGGTGGTTATCGGCGTGATCAGCGGCATCAAGGCCGAACTCAACCTGGCACTGATGATGGTCAAGCGCCAGCAGATCATCGGCTCGGTACTGCGCAGCCGTCCGGTCGCGGAAAAAGGGGAAATCATCGCCGAATTCACCCGCCGCGCCCTGCCGAAGTTCGCCGACCGCAGCATTGTGCCGATCATCGAAAAGGTCTTCCCGCTGGATGAGGTTGTTGAGGCGCACCGGATGATGGAAGGGGACAAACACTTCGGCAAAATCGTGTTAAAAATTGCCGACGCTTGATTGCAGCTGTTCAGAGAACCGAAACAACCCCAAAGGGCCTTCTCTTGCGAGAAGGCCCTTTTTAATCTCCTTATATTGAGCCGGTGGTTATTTATGCGAAGGTAGGGGCGAATCTTGTCTTCGCCCGAATCCTGCTCGCCGACAAAACAAGGGCGATCACAAGGATCGCCCCTGCCGCATGTTTCATCACCGGAGCAATAACTTAATTTAACAGCACCTATAGTTCATAATTTGAAAAACTATTTCCACCTCAAACAGCTATTTTTTTCAGCAACCAGGCCATGTTTTCACCGAGTCTCTGCATGGTGTTCATCCCCTCCTCGTCCTGCTCCACGTCACCCGGATGGCGACCAAATCCGACATTCCAGTAACTCGATCCGGGAATTATCATCTGCGAGACGAGAAAGAAGTTTTGCAAGCTCTGTAGTGCATGCATCGAACCGCCGCGTCGTACCGCCACCACGCCGGCTCCCACCTTGTAGCGCAAGGCCTCCCCACTGACCCGGGTCGCGTAGCCGGCACGATCAATCAATGCCTTCATCTCGGATGTGATATCGGCAAAATAGGTCGGAGAACCGAGAATAATACCATCGGCCGACAACATCTTGCCCAGATAGTCATTCAGCATATCGTTTTCCATCACACAGCGATTGTTTTTCTTTTGCGCGCACTGCATACATGCGGTACAACCGCGCAGCGGTTTGCCCGCCAGTTGGAGCAACTCGGTCTCGATCCCCGCCGCTTTCAGCGGGACGAAAACCTGACGGATCAGAGTAGCGGTATTACCATCTTTGCGAGCACTACCATTGAATGCGACAACTTTCATGATCTCTCCTTATTTCAGGGGACTGTGAAGAATGGCGCTAGTTTAAGGGTTCGTAGCACGCTCCCCAGCAAAACCGGGACTGTCCCCACCGGCTCCTGAGCGAAGGCGAAGGGTGGGGGC
>JADFVC010000142.1 GCA_015222355.1 Chloroflexota bacterium
GGACAGCCCCCGATGGTACTGGGGACAGTCCCGGCTTTACTCCCAGCGTACAAAAGCCCTTAAACTAGCGCCATTCGGGACAAAATACTCTATTTGTCATAAGCCACCATTCATCAGCCTGGCTGGACCTCAGCGGGCGGCGCTGAGCGGTTTGATTTTCGGGCCTATAGATTCTCCCGGAAAGTGCTGGGCCTAATAACGATGTTCCGGATCACATGGGAAATCCGTTAGTGGGTCGGGGCGAAAATTTTCCCGGAAATCACTCCTTTGGCGGTGCGCAGCAGCACCAACGTCCAGAACAGCAGGAGAAAGGTAACCGTCAAATAGTAAAAGGATTGGATCATGCCGACATTGGTGATTTTCCAGGCGACCCCGGAAGAGACACAGAGTGCTCCGGTGGGGAAGGTAAAAGCCCACCAGGAAAGGGCATAAGGCAGTTCCAAAACCTTCCAGTAATAGGTGGTGATAATCAGTGCCATGATGAACCACCAGGCAGAAAATCCCCAGGCCATTAAAATTCCGATTTTGGCAATGGAGACAAAAGCTGTGCCGTCGATGCCTAAGTAGCCGTGGTGTTGAAATAGGAGGATCATTTTGAAGAGGACGACAGAGATGATTGCCGTCGGGGCGATGCCGATGAAGAAGGTGGCAGCGAAGCGACTCATCGGCAGTTCGTGATAGATGTAGCGATGGTAGACAGCTGCGCCGACGAAGAGGAACAGGAAGAAGCCGACGCCGAGGCTGAGCATCGAAATGGTGATGGCGAATTCTGCTTTGTCAGCAAGTTTTTCTGCGAGTTCGAAGCCGGCGATCGGGATGATCAACTTGGAAACGGGTGGAATATACCAGCCGAAGTTGGCGTGTGGCAGATCGATCTCCTGATGTTTGAAGATATGCGTCAAGATAATGAAGCCCATCAGGTAGATCCCGAAGGTCCCTGACAGCCAGAGATAATAGGCCAAGGTCAGTGATGTCTCTTCGCTGAAGAACATGGTGGGGAATTTTATCAGATTCAGCGAAAAGAGGATCAGGGAAATTGGCATGGTCGGGAAAAAATTAGCTGCAATGGGGTGGTTCAGATCTTTTTTGATATTTTCCCGGTAAAGGAAAAATTTCATCGTCCAGGGCAGCAGAAAAAGCAGAAAAAGGATTGCGGATAAAATCAGCAAGGCCATGGAGAGGGGTTGAACCCAGGAGCCTTCGATAAAAGACAAAGCCAGCGGGATAACCGCGGTTCCCATGACCGAGGCGAACCAAGCCGGGTTGAAATGCTGGGTGATGGCACCTGGAGTTGCCTTGAATTGTTTAGACACGATAATTCTCCTTGTATATATGCGTTATGCCTCGGGACATAAGGGCCTCTTCCTGAGAGTGATAATTGCTGATCTGTCAAACAGCTCGGCCAAATTTCCAGCTGAAAAAGTGTAACAGAAAATGTTCGCAAAACGTAAACATCGTAATATTCATAAAAATGAATGTCAATATAAAATTTAAGGGAAAAGCTATCTCTTATCGCATAGCGTTAATGCCTATAGAAATGATTTATAAATCCTGTTCATCCGGAAACTTCAGAAGGACATTGATGAAGGTTGTCACGAAACGCTCAACATCGTTCGCAGTCGTGCCCCGTTTCCGCAGTGTTAAGGGGACAAGTTCTAATGTGGCTAAAGGTTCTCAAAGAGTGCGAAACATGTTACCTATGAGCATGCGTTAAACCATTGAAAAACCGATGACCTTGGTGAGCGAAAGGTGAATCTGATGATATTCGAGAAGCTTGGGGTGCAAGTACCGAAAATTCTGCTGCCTGCTCCCGGGACCGATATGCAGCGTTGGGCCGTAATCGCCTGCGATCAGTATACCTCCGATCGGGAGTATTGGCAGCGGCTCGGGCAGCAGACCAAGGATGTTGTTTCAACCCTGCCGTTGATTTTTCCCGAAGTTTATCTTGAAGATGCTGATGCCGAAACGCGGATTACTGATATCAATAGAACCATGGAGAAGTATCTCGCGGACGGCAGCCTGGTGGAACAGCCTCCCGGTTTTGTCCTCGTTGAGCGCAAAATCAGTGAAGTGAAATCTCGCAAAGGGCTGATGCTTGCCCTCGACCTGGAAAAATATGATTACAATAGGGGGGCGCAAAGCCTGATCCGGGCCACCGAGGGAACCATTCTGGATCGCTTGCCGCCGCGCATCAAGGTCCGGGAGAATGCGCCGATCGAATTGCCGCATATCATGGTGCTGATTGATGATCCGCAACGGACTGTTATCGAACCACTGTTCGAGGAACAGTTAAGGACTGTTTACGATTTTGAACTGTTGGCGAATGGCGGGCATCTGAAAGGCTACGCTGTCGACCAGCCGGAATTGATCCAGAACATTGCTGCGGCGCTGGAAGCCCTGGCTGATCCGGTGGCCTTTCAGGCCAAGTACCAGGTTGCTGGTGAGGTGATGCTCTATGCCATGGGCGATGGTAACCACTCCTTTGCCACGGCCAAGGCGATCTGGGACAAGTTGAAAGAAGAGGTGGCCGACCCGGCGGAGATGATGGAGCATCCCGCTCGCTATGCCTTGGTGGAGTTGGTGAATATTCACGATCCGGGATTGGAGTTCGAGGCGATCCACCGGGTGCTGTTCAATGTTGATGTCAGCGATCTGCGTACCCGGATGGAGGGTATTTTCGCTGCGCGTGGCATGGCGATGAGTTTTACCCCCTGTGCCGATCTGGCTGAAGCAGAGGCCTTGGTGGCAAAAGTGGCTAAGGAGCATGCTTTCCCGGTCGTTTTTGCCGGACAGTTTGCTGTTTGTAGTGTCGCAGGCCTTGAGTACACGCTGGTTGTGGCGACCCTGCAGGACTGCCTTGATACTTACCTTGAGGAGACTCCGGCGGCTCGTATCGATTATATCCATGGTTGTCAAACGGTCAGTGAACTGGGCAGTCAGCCACGCACTGCCGGGTTTTATCTGCCGGCAATTTCCAAACATGATTTGTTTAAAACAATCATCCACGATGGCGCACTGCCGCGAAAAACTTTCTCTCTGGGCGAGGCGGACGAAAAACGTTTCTACCTGGAGTGTCGGCGGATCAAGTCATGACCGAAGAAATGCGCCGGGAGCCGAAAAAGGTCACCGGGCCGGGAGTTCGTATTTTGACGACGGCGTTGGTAGCAGACACTTGTGTTAAATGGTATGAAGATTTTGATTGGCTGAGAGGGGATGTTTTATGGTGCTGAAAATTGCTTATTCCGGCAGGCACGGCTTTCTTAAGAGGCGTTTTTCTGCCGGCACCCGGATGGTTGTCTGTTTGCTGACTGTTTTTGTCGGTTTGCAATTTTTCAACCCGGCGATGGCTGAAGAGAAGCCGGCAGGGATTTCCCTGCTCCACTGTTTTGCCGATGAATTCGGGCAGGCGGGATTGCGTAAGGTCCTTCAGCGATTCAGCCTGCGCCACCGGATTCCTGTAACTGAAAATGCGATCAGCCATAAAAATTTCAAGAATGTCGTGGTGCAGATGGCGGCTGAAAGTCAGCTTCCCGATGTCACCAGCTACTGGGCCGGTTCCAGGATGCGTTTTCTGGTTGATAACGATGCTCTGGTTGTTCTCGATCATCTCTGGTCTGAAGGAAACTACACCAGTCTGGTTCCACGCATTTTAGCCGAGGTTACCACCTGTTATAATGGCCATCGTTACCTGGTGCCGTTTGGGTATCATGCGGTCGGTTTTTTCTATAATCCGAAAGTGTTTCAGGCGGTCGGCATCGAACGACCACCGGAAAACTGGGAAGAACTTTTGATGGCCTGTGAAAAATTGCTGGCTGCCGGAATCAAGCCTTTTGCCTTGGGGGCAAAAAATCGCTGGCCGGCTCAGTTCTGGTTTGATTATCTGTTGTTGCGTACCGCCGGTGCAGAGTTCCGGCATGATTTGATGCTCGGCAAGGTTGCTTATCTGGATCCACCGGTATCAGAGGTGATGCGGCGCTGGGCCGCTTTGCTGAAAAAGGGTTATTTCACCCGGGGAATGCTGACGGATGATTGGACCGATGCGGCGGATCAGGTCGCTGCCGGGCAGGCGGCTATGACCCTGATGGGTACCTGGGTGACCGGTTACTGGGATCGGCAGGGGCTGCAGCCCGTAGAGGATTATGCTTTTTTTGCCTTTCCGGAAATGCGTCCCGGGCAAAAACGGGCGGTCGTCGGTCTTATTGACGGTCTGGTGATGGGGAGTGACAGCCGGGATCCTGCGCAGGCTGAAGCCTTGATTAATTTTCTGCTGACCGATTTAACTGCCCAGAAAATCTGGGTTCGGGCGCAAGGTGCATTGTCTCCAAACAAAAAACTTTCTGCCGAAATCTACAACCCGGTCATGCAAGAAGTCTTGCAAGAGGTTACCGGGGGCGGTCGGTTCGTTTTCACCTATGACTTGGCCACCTGTCCACCGGTTGCAGAACAGGGCTTGTCGGTGATCGCACGCTTTCTGTATGACCCCGAGAACTATCAAGAGGGACTTGCGAC
>JADFVC010000143.1 GCA_015222355.1 Chloroflexota bacterium
AAGACCGAGCGGCGCCAGCCGGTACTTCCCCTCTTCGTGACTTGGCTTGCTTTCAGTCGGAATCAGCGCCTCGATTCCTCTTCCTAAAACGACCTTGCTCATTGTGACACCACCTCCTGTGTGAAGGACAGATAGTTTTCAGCGCCGGCGGACAAGATGTCATACAGGATGATCGGCTTGCCGAACGACGGCGCCTCGGACAGCCGCACGTTGCGGGGGATGACGGTGTTGTACACCTTGCTGCTGAAATGCCGGCGCACTTCTTCGGAGACCTGTCGGGAAAGGTTCAACCGGCTGTCATACATGGTCAAAAGGACTCCTTCGATTTTTAGCTGTGGGTTGAGATGCTCCTGAACCAACCTGATTGTATTCGTGAGCTGCCCCAGGCCTTCGAGGGCGTAATACTCGCACTGAATGGGGATGATAACCGAATCGGCCGCCGTGAGGGCGTTGATGGTCAACAAGCCCAGCGAGGGCGGGCAGTCGACGATAATGTAGACGTAGTCATCGACAATTTCAGTTAATGCTGACCTCAAACGGGTTTCGCGCGAAAGCATACTCACCAACTCGACCTCAGCGCCCACCAGCGAGATTGACGAGGGGGCCAAACTCAGGTACTCCTGGTCGGTCGCCATAACAATTTCCCGCAGCGACACCGCCCCAATCAGGACTTCATAGATCGACGATTCTACCTTATCCTTTTCAATCCCGATCCCGCTGGTGGAGTTGGCCTGCGGATCCATGTCGACCAGGCAGGTCTTGTACTCGGCGGCGGCTAAGCAGGAAGCTAAGTTAACGGCGGTAGTGGTCTTGCCGACGCCGCCTTTCTGATTGGCGATAGCTATGATCTTAGCCAATCAACACTCCTTGTTTAAGTGACATCCTATCTTAGCTGAATTCTAAATGGCCGGGTACACCTGCGCAACTAAAATGTTTGGCGCCTAAACCCTTTTGTGAAATATAGTAAAACAACCCGTCGCCTTCCCGGAACTGGTTGAATGGTAGAAGGTTGCGCTGTCAGCCCCTTTGCCGGTGAGATCGAAATTGGGGGCGGCGTAGTACACAAAATAACCACCTGGCCTGAGCAGGAAGAAGATTCTGTTGAACAATTGCGATCTGAGCTTAACGAGCCTAAGCGTGATTAAATCAAACGCACGTTCAAGGGAAACCTCCTCAAAAGACCGATCTATGATCGTGGCCTTGATATCAAGCGCCAGAAGAATTCTGCGCAGAGCCGCCGCCTTTTTTCCAGTCCTCTCTACCAGGGAAGCTCGCTTCACTTTTCTTGTGAGGAGGATGGGAATAGCGGGGAAACCACCGCCGGAGCCGATGTCGAGGTAGTTGTCGATCTCGCCAAGATCGATCTTTACAAGGGGAAGTAGAGACTGCGCTGCCAGCAAGCGTAGGGCAGAACCCGGAGTGGTTCTGCCAACCGGCCCAGCATCTGGCAGAAGCACCAGGGCTTCTGCCCTACAAGAACTGCTCCCGGCAGTTTCACGTGAAACAAGGTTGATCTTTTCGTTCTCTTGCAACAGAAGTTCATAGTAGCGCTCGAGTTTGTTTTGGGGATCATATCGACCGAGGAGTTCAACAGGGTCGTAGGTGATTGTTAATTGCTTGTTGCTCGTCATGTTAGCACGTGTAGGGCAGAACCCGCAGTGGTTCTGCCAGCTGTTGACTAAAAATGATCATTCAACAACCTTCCCATAAAACAGCGAACAGGTGAAAAAGGCGTAGTAATCCGGGAGATTCAGAATGAAATCCGATGATTCCGGTTGACTGAGACGCTGGTACTGCGCCCAGTCCTGGGGTGTAACCGCTGATCGCGCGCCGTCCCAAAGCATTTCAAAGAGTGATATCAGGGCCTCGCGGATATTATCACTCAGCGGAGCCTGAACATCGCCAACAAAGGTCCGGGCTGTGGCTTTCTCCA
The DNA here is from genome assembly GCA_015222355.1 of Chloroflexota bacterium. Classification (GTDB taxonomy): domain Bacteria; phylum Desulfobacterota; class Desulfuromonadia; order Desulfuromonadales; family Geopsychrobacteraceae; genus Malonomonas. The sequence goes on from JADFVC010000143.1 coordinate 1,934, forward strand.
GACCCGCATCGCGGAACCAACCCAACGCGCGCATGAAGTGCGACTCCGGTTTCTTCCCCTTGATGAAAGGGGCAATGGCCGATGAGGGCGCGTTCAACCGTGCTTCCAGCAGAGGATATCCCGGAAGCAGTTGTTGAGAAGACCAGGCCAGGATGGCTACGGTTCCACCCGGTTTCACCACCCTCGCAAGTTCCTTCATCAAAGGCACCGGTCCCATGGCGGGATATCCCACACAATCCACACTCCATACCCAATCGAAGGTATCATCGCTGAAGGGAAGTCTGCTCACGTCCCCCTCTTGAAATGATACCCGTTCCGACAGGCCGGATTTCTCTGCAGTTTCCTTCGCGTAAGTTAGAAACTTGGAGGACAGATCAAGGCCGGTGACATGTCCATCTGGCGCCACTGCCTCTGCCAACAACAGGGTGTGACTGCCAATCCCGCATCCTGCATCCAGTCCTCGACTCCCCGAAGGGAGCTGCAACGCCTGGATCGCAGAACGAATGACCGGTTCTCTTAAAAGGTCTGACAGAAACAGCTTGTGTGCGTAGGTGT
>JADFVC010000022.1 GCA_015222355.1 Chloroflexota bacterium
AGCGGCACTTCCGGAGCCTCGCTCCAAAGGCCTTCAAGATCATAAAACTCACGCACCGACTGCTGAAAGACATGCACCATGATCCCGCCATAATCAAGCAACACCCAACGTCCCTGGCCCATCCCCTCAATCGCCAGCGGCAGGAGGTCTTCACGGTTCTTCAGCTCAAGCTTGATGTTCTCAGCAATGGCCTGTACCTGACGATCGGAACGACCCGAAACCAGCAGCAGGTAATCGGTCAGCGACGACAGCTCTTTGACTTCCAGCAGCTTCAGATCGAAACCTTTTTTATCCAAAGCGTATTCAACAGCCTTCAGGGCAGTTTCTCTTGCTTGCAAGATCAATCCTTTAAACAAAGACAATAACGCGACAGACGTTTCCCAAACAATGACTCAACCATTCCGGTAGAGATGATGCCGCCTGATATATTCATAAACTGCCGCCGGGATTAATTCTCTCACATCACCCCCCTGCTGCAGCAACTTTCGCACCTCTGTCGATGAAATGTCCCGGCTGGTATGGGTGACGGAAAAGACCGAAAACCCCGCTGCATGCACCAGATTTTTGGATTTGGCATCATAGCAGAAGCGATCTGCGATAGCAACCGGCAGCAATTGCTGGAGAGAACCGGAAAATCCGGGCCTGGCGGTGACGACCAAGTGAGCCAGTTCAAAGAGACGTGGGTAATTTTTCCAGAGGCCAATCTCCTGAAAGGAATCGAGCCCCATAATGAAATAAAAGTCGTGCTGCGGGAACGCCCGACGCAACCGCTCCAGGGTTTCGACCGAGTAGCTGGTGCCACCGCGCCGTCCTTCCAGGTCACAGGCGACGAAACGTTCTTCATCAGCCACTGCTGCTGCTACCATCGCCAGGCGATCCGAAAAAGACACCTCGGCCGCCAACTCCTTGTGGGGGGGCTGACAGGTCGGAAGAAACCAGATCTGGTCGAGGGCACAGCTCTTCAACACCTCTTCGGCAATATGCAGATGACCGAAATGGATCGGATTAAAAGTACCGCCGAGGATGCCGATACGCATCAGTGCCGCCCATCAATGTCTGACTTGACCATGACCCAAGACGATGAATTTACGCGTCGTCAGATCTTCCAATCCCATGGGACCGAAAGAATGCAACTTGGAGGTCGAAATGCCGATCTCGGCACCCAATCCCAACTGGTTACCATCGGAAAAACGGGACGAAGCATTCACCATCACCACACTTGAGTTGATCTCACGCAGGAAGCGTTGGGAACATTGATAACTGTCGGTAACAATCACCTCGGTGTGTAAAGAACCGTAGGTTTCGATGTGCTCTTTCGCCTTTTCATAGCTGTCAACAACACGCACCGCCAGGATCAACTCCAGATACTCGGCATGCCAGTCCTCTTCGGTGGCCGGGACCAGGTCGGCAACGATCTGTCGGGCCTTTTCACAGCCGCGTAATTCAACACCTGCTTTGCGCATCGCCGCGACAATCTGCGGCAGGAACCTTTCAGCAACATCCTGATGGATCAGCAGGGTTTCCATAGCATTACAGACCCCGGGCCGCTGCACCTTGGCATTGAGGCAGATCTCTTCCGCCATCTGCAGATCCGCAGCAGCATCGACGTAGGTGTGGCAGACCCCCTTGTAGTGCTTGATGACCGGAATGCGGGAATTTTCTGCAACAAAACGGATCAACCCCTCACCGCCGCGCGGGATGATCAGGTCAATCTGCTCTTCCAGTTTAAGCAGTTCGGTGACCGCGTTGCGATCACTGGTCGTAACTACCTGCAGGGCCGCTTTCGGCAGACCCATTTCTTCCATGGCCTGTTGCAAAATGCTGCCGATCGCCATATTTGAATGGATCGCCTCCGACCCCCCTCGCAACACCACGGCATTGCCGCTCTTCAAGCAGAGGCCCGCCGCATCAGCGGTGACATTGGGACGCGATTCGTAGATGATACCGATCACCCCGAGGGGAATCCGTTGGCGACCGACCTGGATGCCGTTTGGGCGCAGCCACATGCCGGTAATTTCACCAACCGGGTCGGGCAGTGCCGCGACTTCACGCAAACCATCGGCCATCGCCTTGATCCGTTCTGGAGTCAACGCCAGACGATCAAGCATCGCCGGTGCCATTCCCTGGTCACGGGCGGCCTGCAGGTCTTTTTCATTCTCCTGTCGCAGGACCGCTTCGGCGGTCTCCAGAGCAGCAGCCATTTTCAGCAGCAGCTCATTTTTCACCCCCGACGACAAAACCGCCATTTGTCGCGACGCCTGTTGTGCCGCTTTTGCCAGTTCCAGCATCTCTTCCCGCACCGCCATCACTCGCTCTCCTCTTCCCCTGCAACGGTCAGCACCAGGTTATCTCGGCAAACCACCTCATCCCGATATTTGTAGCCGAGGATCTTCTCAATCTCGACAGACTGTTTTCCCATGATCTGTAGAGTTTCCGCCAGCGAATAACTGATCACCCCGCGGGCAAATTCGTGACCGTCCCGATCGCAAAGTCGCACGGCATCCCCCCGCTCAAAACCACCGTCAACTCCACAAACTCCCGATGGCAACAAGCTCTTGCCACGCTTGATCACCGCCTGCTGGCCACCTTCATCAATCAGCAATTTACCACGCGGTTTCTTGGAAAAGGCAATCCACTGTTTTCTCGCCGTCAACCTTGATTGAGCCGGCAGAACATAGGTTCCGACCTCTTCACCAGCAAAAATTCGCGTCAGGATATGCGGACAGCGGCCGTTAACAATCCGCGTCCCCACGCCACTTCACGCCGCTTTTTTCGCGGCCTTGAGCTTGGTGATCATGCCACCGGTGCCGAGAGATCCCCGTGAACTCCCCCCCATAGCCTCTATGGTCGGAGTCACCCGCTCCACCACCGGGATCAATTCTGCC
>JADFVC010000144.1 GCA_015222355.1 Chloroflexota bacterium
AACACCCTCTGTGCCAATATGACTGAGACACCTACCCCATGCTAAATTACTGTAGGGCTGGCAGTTTGCCTGCCAACTGCCCATGCTAAAGGCTGATGGGAAGTTTGTCGAAGCCCTCTTCTTCGACGATGGTGTCCATATTCTCGGGGGTGCTAAGTTTGGTCTGCTTGTGCTGGAGTGTCAATGGTTGTGGCGGGAGAATAGCAAATAGGGGGTCGGGTGTGACTAGCGCCATTCGGTCCAGAGTGTTAACATCCCCATCATTTCTTTTTTCCTTTTGAAATTTTTTGAACCTGCCGCATCGATTGGTTCACCTCAAGGAGGGTTTGTGAAAATTATTAATATTGTTGGTGCTCGTCCCAACTTCATGAAAATGGCGCCGATCATCGAGGCCATGAACAAATATCCTGATCAGATCAATCACCTCCTTGTCCATACCGGACAGCATTACGATGAAAAGATGAGCCAGTCTTTTTTTGTTGATCTGGGGATGCCGAAACCGGATGTCAATCTGGAGGTCGGTTCGGGATCCCACGCCGAACAGACAGCTCGTATTATGGTTGAGTTCGAAAAAGTCTGCCTGCGTGAAAAGCCGGATCTGGTGATTGTTGTGGGAGATGTCAACTCAACCATGGCCTGTACCATTACCGCTAAGAAACTCGGGATCAAAGTGGCTCATGTCGAGGCGGGACTGCGTTCACGGGACATGTCGATGCCGGAGGAGATCAACCGTCTCTGCACCGATGTTCTTTGCGATTACCTGTTTACCACCGATCATTTCGCCGATGAGAACTTGGCTGCGGAAGGGGTTCCGGCGGGGAAAGTACATTTTGTCGGCAATGTGATGATCGATACCTTACTTAAGCATAAGGAAGTTGCCGGGAAACTTGACCTGCTGACTCAGCTTGAGCTGCAGCCGAAGGATTACGCCACTTTGACCATGCACCGTCCCGGCAATGTCGATGACAAAAATATTCTTCAGGGAATTCTCGAAGCGCTTACCGTGATTGCCCAAGAAATGCCGATTATTTTTCCCATTCATCCCCGAACCAGAAAAATGGCCGAACAGTTCGGCCTGTCACACTATTTCACTTGTGGAAATAAGGTTACAGGGATTTGGATTACGGAACCGTTAGGTTATATGGAATTTTTGCATCTCAACATGAATGCCCGGATGGTGTTGACCGACAGTGGCGGCCTACAGGAGGAAACCACCGTTCTCGGGGTGCCTTGTATTACCATGCGGCCGAATACTGAGCGACCCATTACCTGTGAGGTTGGATCGAATGTTATGGTGGGGAACAGTCAGGAGGCAATTTTGCGGGAGGCGAATAAAATCCTGCGAGGGGAAGTCCAACGGGGTCAAATTCCGGAAAAATGGGACGGCAGGGCGGCAGAACGGATTGTTGACGTTCTGTTAACTGTTGGGAGGTAAATTGGTAAGCTGTTTGACCCTATGTGGAAGTCAGTGTATTTTATGCGAATCTAATTCTGAGGGACAGGGGGATTGCTCCCCTGAGTGTTATTGAATATGCCGAGACCTTCTAAACAACATCTCATCCTGCTGACTGTTTTGCTCCTGGCAATTGTCGGCATTTATGCCGAAATCCTGCAAGGGCTTTTTCTTGACTGGTCACATGATGAAAATTATTCTCACGGGTTTTTGGTTCCGTTAATTTCCGGTTATTTTGCCTGGCAGAAGCGTGAAGAGTTAACGCAATTGACGATACGGCCGGCCAATTCAGGAATTATCCTGATTCTTTTTGCTCTATCGCTTTTGATTGCTGGGATTGCTGCTCAGGAATTCTATACCAGGCGCTCTTCGCTGGTCTTCCTGCTTTGTGGCATTGTGTTATTTCTCTACGGCTGGGAGTGGCTGAAAGGGCTGGCGCTGCCTTTGGGTTTCCTGTTTTTTATGATTCCGCTTCCCTATATCATTTACGATGCCATTGCTTTTCCGCTGAAACTGTTTGTCGCCAAGTTTTCTGTCATCACGTTGAAATTGATGGGTGTGGTTGTGCTGCGCGAGGGAAATATTATTATGTTCCCGGAAACGGTATTGGAAGTTGCCGATGCCTGTAGCGGCTTGCGGTCGTTGATGTCTCTGTTGGCTTTAGGTGTGGCACTGGCGGTTTTTTCGCAGAGAACAAATTCCCGGCGGATTTTACTGGTTCTTCTGACCGTTCCAATTGCCATATTGACCAACATGATTCGCGTCATCGGCACCGGTTTTCTTTCTCAGTATTATGGTTCCGCTGCTGCTGAGGGATTTTTTCATGAATTTGCCGGGATGGGTGTGTTTCTGCTGGCGATGGTGTTGCTGTTTGCCAGCAGTGGTGTGATCAGGAGGGTCTGGCCATGATCAAGTCACACGCAAACCACGGATCAAAGCTAAAAACGACAAAACAATTGATTAGGGTCATTTCTGATGTTCTGGAGGGATTTCCCGGAATACTTTTCGGGACTGTTTTTGGCTCGGCCAACAAGGAACGCTTGACGCCTCGGAGTGATGTGGATGTCGCTGTTGCCGGGGGTAAGAAACTTTCTCCTGAAGAAAGGGTCGAATTGCTTTCTGCACTCTCGAAGGCCTTAGGCCGTGAGGTGGATCTGATCGATTTGCAGACTGTTTCCGGTTTAATTCTGGAACAAGCCCTTTGTCAGGCCAAGATCGTCAAAAATAGTGATCCCTCTGTTTATGCCGAACTCCTTAAGCGTCTTTGGTACAATCAAGCAGATATGATGCCTTATATCAGAAGAATCCTGGAACAAAGGGCTGCGCAGTGGCTTCACTGATTCTATTGAGTAAACTGGATTCCCTTCAGCGTTGTCTGTCGCGTATCAGTGCCAAAACGCCAGAGTGTGCCGATATCCTGCAACAGGATCTTGATACTCAGGATATTATTGCCATCAATCTTGAACGTGCCGTGCAAATCTGCGTCGATATAGCGGCTCATATCATTGCAGTAAAGAATGTTCCTGCCCCGGCGACCATGGCCGAGTGTTTTGATCGACTGCTTGATCTCAAAGTGATCTCGAAAAAAACCGCAGGACAAATGAAGAATGCTGTAGGTTTTCGGAATATCTCTGTTCATGAGTATCAGAAAATTGACTGGTTGATTGTTTATCGAATTATTACCGAACACAATGAAGATTTTAAAGATTTTGCCCGGCAAATCATGGCATGGGCAGAAAAACATGAGAAAATGCCACCGGCAGGAACTAAAGATTAGGAATTTTTTTCATTATGAGTCAAATCAAACCTTATCGATTTTATATCCTCTATGTTTTGCTCGCGCTGGCTGCTGTTTATGTTCTGACCCGCTCTGAGGCCGCAATCCCTGTGAACAAACCGTTCGAGCTTTTTCCACAGAAAATAGGGGAGTGGCGGATGGTTGGTCAGGCGCGTTTTGACAAACAGGTTTTGGATGTTCTTAAACCGACAGATTACCTGTCACGAACCTATATGTCCGAGGATGGCCATCAGCTCACACTTTATATCGGTTATCACGATGGCGGACCTTTGAGTGGGCCGATTCACTCGCCAAAACAATGCTTGCCGGGCAGCGGCTGGAACCGTTTACAAGATGAAGTGCGTTCTGTCGAAGTCAATGGAAAACAGATTCCTTATGTGAGTGCCAGCTACCAGAAGGAGACCGAAAAGCAGTTGTTTCTCTACTGGTTTCAGGTTCGTGAGCAGATCTTGACCAACGAATATGCTTTAAAACTGGCGACGGCAAAAAACGCAATTCTTAACAATCGCCGGGATTCTTCTTTTGTTCGTCTGTCCATTCCGGCAACAGAAAATGAAGATCTGGCGAGGCAGAAAGGGGCACAATTTATTCAAGCTTTTTTCCCCGCAATATCTGAAACCCTTCCGCACTGATTCGAGTTGACGCGATGTTGCAGGTCTCTCTGACGA
>JADFVC010000145.1 GCA_015222355.1 Chloroflexota bacterium
GATCAAAACCTGAATAATGGGTTTCCTTTGTGATCTTAGTGTCTTGAGTGAACGTAGTGAACGGGCGTGAGGATGATTATGAATTTTTTTGATTTCAGGTTTTACGTCCCGCCCCTGTCCGTGTGGGTCCGTGGCCGACCTTCGCATAAATAACCACCGGCCCCATATCTTTGCAGCGTTGCCGGGCTGAGTCGATTGGCGGAGTACACCAGCTGTGCTATGGTGCCTGCCACCATAAAGACGAAAAGAGGCACTCACAAAGGAGCTCCCATGCTGCCGGGATACCATTATCAATTGACCGTAGAACGAATCGATCCGCAGGGCGCCTGGCTCAACACCGACGGAGAACAACTGCTGTTGCGCCGCCGAGAGTGTCCCGGCGAACTGGCCCCCGGAGCCACCATCGAGGTCTTTATCTATCTTGATCGCAACAACCGGCTGACCGCCACCACCCGCCAACCTTTCGCCGCAGCCGACCAGTTCGCCCTGCTGAAGGTCAGCAGTATCGGCCCACATGGGGCCTTTCTCGACTGGGGACTGGAAAAGGATCTGCTGGCCCCCTTCAGCGAGCAGCCGCAGAAAATGCTGGAAGGGCGCCGTTACCTGGTCCGCATCTGTCATGATCAGGAAGGGCGACCGATCGCCTCGGCACGCCTTGAAAAATTTCTTGAAAAGGAAAATCGGGATCTGCAACCGGGGGAGGAGGTTGAAGTGCTGATCTGGGCCTTCACCGACCTCGGGGCCAAGGTGATTGTCAACAATCGTTACGAGGCACTCCTCTACCGTGACGAAATCCCCGCCGGATTAAAACGTGGTGATTGCTGCCGGGGATTTGTCCAGCGCATCAGAGCGGATCAGCGGATCGATGTCACCTTGCGGCGACCGGGTGCCGCCGGTATCACCGATGCCCGCGAGATCATTCTTGAAGCCCTGCAGGCAGAAGGCTTTCTGCCGTTGCACGACCAAAGCCCGCCGGAATTGATCCGCAGCCGGTTGGGATTAAGCAAAAAACAGTTCAAAAAAGCGCTCGGGGGACTGTATAAAGACGGCTTGGTCGAATTGGGACACAAAGGGGTTCGCCTGCTGAAATAACCTCGTCTGAAGCTCAGAACATCAACCTGTTTCAATGAGGGCATCCTTGATCCGGAGCGATCCCCCACACAAACGGAAAACAGCCATATCTCTCAAGATCAGAAACGAATAAATCCCATCTTTCCCCACTAATTTGTGCGCTTTATTCTTGACAGCATCGATAGTGATTTCTATAGTGCCAAACAGGTATTTTTTGGAGGAAATTATTATGAAACTATCGACAAAAAGTCGCTACGGCGTTCGCGCCATGTTTGACATGGCTTACCATGCCGGAAACCAGCCGGCACAAATCAAGGATATTTCCCGGCGACAAAACATTTCCCCCCGCTATCTTGAGCAAATCTTTCAGGATTTGAAAAAAGCCGGACTCTTGAAAAGTCGGCGTGGGCCTCAGGGGGGCTACACTTTGGCAAAACCGGCGGAAGAAATTTCCGTCAAGGATATTGTTCTTGCGGCCGAAGGCGAATTGCAACTGGTCAACTGTGTCAAGGGCCGCCGTAAGCTTGGCGAAAATGTCCCCTGTTGCAACTTCGACAACCAATGCCTGACGCAGCATCTCTGGGCCACGGGGAGCAAGATTCTCGGTGACTATTTCGGCTCCGTCAGCCTCAAAGATCTCTGTGATCAAGGCAAAGAGACGGGACTGGAAAAAGAGTGTGATCACCGTTTCATGTATTTCATCTGATCCGAAAAGTCTACATACAAACAACTGAGCGAATAAGCGAACCGGGGAACTGCGATACTTCTGCAAGTCGCGGCGAGGAGGATTTATGCCGAAAGTGATCAGCAATAATCTGCTTGAGCAGATTGGCAACACCCCGCTGGTTAAATTATCAACCCTGTGCAAACCCGGAGGCGCATCCCTCTGGGGTAAACTTGAAGGGACAAACCCCGGCGGCAGCATCAAGGACCGCATCGCCCTGGCGATGATCGAACGTGCCGAGCAGCAGGGGCAACTCAGTCCCGGGATGACGATTGTCGAACCGACCAGCGGAAACACCGGGATCGGCCTGGCAATGGTCTCAGCAATCAAGGGCTACAAATTGATTCTGACCATGCCGGAAACCATGAGCATTGAGCGGCGGCGCCTGTGCGGTGCTTATGGCGCAGAACTGGTTCTGACCCCGGGAAACCAGGGGATGCGTGGCGCCATCAAAAAAGCCTCGGAACTGGCACAGGAAAAATCAGCGTTTACGCCACAGCAGTTCAGCAATCCGGCCAATCCGCAAATCCATGAAAAAACCACCGGCCCGGAAATTTTTGCCGCCCTTGACGGCAAAGTTGACCTCTTTGTCGCCGGGGTCGGCACCGGCGGCACCATCACCGGGGTCGGCCATTATTTACGCCGGCAGAATCCAAAGATCGGCATCGTCGCCGTTGAACCAAAAGGATCTCCGACTCTTTCCGGCGGAGATGCCGGGCCACACATGATTCAGGGGATTGGTGCCGGATTTATTCCCGAGAACCTGGATGAAAAAATTTACGACCAAGTTGTGCAGGTCAGCGACGAAGAGGCCATCGCTATGGCCAGAACCCTGACCCGGAATGAAGGCGTTTTTTGCGGTATCTCTTCCGGTGCCAACGTCTTTGCCGCAGCGGAACTCGCCGGCCGGATGAACCCCACGCAAAACGTGGTCACCATCATC
>JADFVC010000146.1 GCA_015222355.1 Chloroflexota bacterium
AAGGGCCGCATGAACCCATCCCTGGGGCTTGACTGTCGCCATCCGGGCGACAGACACCCTTTCCATGGGCATCACCAGCACATCTTTCTGAACAGTTACAAAAAGTATCCGATTTTATCATGTTTCCCTTGAGGCCGTTGAGGGGAATCAATGGATTGTCTGGAGAGCAAGCAGGAGAGGGGCCGTGCCTCCGGGATGTATTTCCGAAGGCACGGCATTTATAGTAAGTCTGAGCGGATCAGAAACGTCTGAACATGAAACAGATGATTTTTTGCAGCATTGGATTCTTCATCTTTTTCATCATCCAGATCTCCGCAACCCGTTTGTTCAGCAAGGCAACCGTCGGGAAGGAGTGCTGCATCAGCATGATGTCATGCAGGCGGATTTTCTTGTGCATCGCAAGAATATATTCGTGGATGATCTCGCTGGCGGCTTCACCCATCGCGGTCACACCATAGATTTTACCGAAGGGGCTGGCCAGGACCTTGACGAAGCCGGTGGTTTTGCCATCGGTGATGGTGCGGCCGTAATCGGCATAGCTGGCTTTAACCGCTTCGTACTTGATCCCCTCTTTTTGTAGCTGTTGTTCGGTCTTGCCGACCTGGGCCACTTCGGGATCAGTAAAGACTGACCAGGGCACTTGGTAGCGGTTATACTTGAATTTCAGGCGACGCATGAAAGGCATCACCGAACTCATCAGCGAGAGCATCCCCTGGTGCATGGCGGCATGGCTGAGCAGAGCTTTGCCGTTACAGTCACCGACCGCCCAGATGTTGGGTACATTGGTGCGGCCATAGTCATCGGCGTAAATTCCTTTATTGTCGTAGTCGATTCCGGCCTTGTCGAGACCCAACCCATTCAGGGAAGGTTTTCTTCCCGCGGCAACCAGAAGTTTGTCGCAGCTGAATTCTCCCTTGTCGGTTTCCAGAACGATTTTTCCGTCGGCGTTTTTGACACTCCGGATGTTGGTGGCATTATGCACTTCAACACCCTCTTTGGTGAGCTGCTCTTCCAGTATCTGGGCTGCTTCCAGGTCGGCCATCGGTAACAGGTGGGGATCCATGTGGGCCAGCACGACCTTGCTGCCGAGGCGGACAAAGGCCTGGGCCATTTCACAGCCGATGGCGCCACCACCGATGATGAACAGTGATTCCGGAACCTCTTCCAGAAAAAAGAGATTATCGTTGGTCAGGGATTCAACCTCTTTGATTCCGGGAATCGGCGGAATGAAGGGTTTGGTTCCGGTGGTGATGTAGATATGTTTGGCGGTGTAATTCTTGCCGCCTACCTGAACGGTTTTCGAATCGACAAAAGCTGCGCCGTTTTTGTCAATGATGACATCCACTTGGTCGAGCATGGATGCGGTTTTTACCTCGTTGATATATTTCAGATGGTTCTGAACGTGCTCGAACGGCCTTTGGGGCAGGGGAATATCGGTTTTTTTCAAGGCATATTTGTCGAGCTCAGCAACGGTTTTGCGGACCGAGGCGATTTTCAGCAGGGCTTTACTCGGGATGCAGCCGGTATTCAGGCATTCACCGCCAAGTTTGTCCTTTTCGATGCCCAGTACATTCAGTCCCATGGCTGTGCCCATGACCGACAATGCCATACCGGCCGGACCAAGCCCAATGACAATCATGTCGTATTGTTTGTGCATTTTGTGGGTTCCCTTTTTTGAGTGATGATAGAGACAGAGGAGACGAGAATTATTAAGTTATCAACAAGCTTTTTCTCATGAGGAACGTAAATCATACTATAATTGCTAAACATGTGAACTCAAGTTTTTCTCTGATTGTTTGCAGCATATCCATGGTTTCCTGAGCGTATGATGGTCAGTCGGTATTTATCAGGATAACTGATTGCGGACATTATATTCTAAAATACATATATTTGGAATATATTATTTTATTTATGTGCAGAAAATGTCGTGAAGCTTACGAAATTTATAGCCGATGGTTGATGTCAGGTTTCACAAAGGCTCTTTTTTTATCTTTTTTATATTGTTAAAATCAAATTATCTATTGACAATAAGCTTCAGTTAATCTAGGTGTTGCCTTATATCCATTTATGATACCGGGGGTTCACCCCTGACATCGTTTCTCACACAGGAATGATTCCGGAGATAACCAACTTAATTCACTTAAAAAATCAGTCAAGGAGCACCTGCATGCGTCTCAGCAATCTCAGTATTGGCAAAAAAATCTATTTGGTCGCCATTATGTTGATACTCATTTTTTCTATCAGTTTGCTCTGGATATACACCGGCTACAAAGGTCAAGTGTATATTACGGCTGAAAAAAAACTTGCCGCATCTGTCGATACAGCATGGGGTGTTATCGACCATTTCAGCAAAATGGTCGATAACGGAATGACCGTTGAAGAGGCACAAACTCTTGCCAAAAACACAATCAAAGACTTGCGCTACGAAGGCAACAAGATTTACTTCTGGATCAACGATACCCAACCTAAAATGATCATGCACCCGATCAAACCGGCCCTCGACGGCAAGGACCTGTCCGGGTCAAAAGATCCGGATGGATTACACCTGTTTGTCGAAATGGTCAAGGTAACTGAGAAAAACGGTGCCGGATTTGTCAACTACCAGTGGCCTAAACCTGGTAAGGAGAAACCACAACCAAAACTGTCCTATGTCAAGAAGCACCCAACCTGGAACTGGATCGTCGGTAGCGGTGTCTATGCCGACAATTTGCAAGCTGAAGTCAACACGGTTTTCTATGAAATCCTGGGGATTCTGCTGGCTGCCATTCTATTTACATCAGTACTGATTTTTTTCCTCGCTCGTTCCATCTCCCGGCCCATCCAAAAAACAGTTGATATGCTTGGAGAATTGGAAAAAGGGCACCTGTCAGACCGTCTGAACATGAATCAGTCTGACGAGGTTGGGCGTATGGCTCAGACCATGGATCGATTTGCCGATAGCCTGCAGAATGAGGTGATTGACGCTCTCCAAAAGCTGTCCAATGGAAACCTGAATCTGCATATCCTGCCGCGTGACAGCCAGGACGAGATGCGTGGAGCATTAAATAAACTTGAAGCGGATCTGAACAAGGTTATGGGAGCAATTCAGACCGCCGGACAACAGATTTCTTCCGGTAGTGTCAATGTGAGCGATTTTTCCCAGTCTCTCTCTCAAGGAGCAACAGAATCGGCCGCATCTCTGGAGGAAATTTCCAGTTCCCTCGATGAAATGTCCGGCCAGACCAAGCTGAATGCTGAAAACGCCAACCAGGTTAACCTGCTTTCAAGCGAAGCCAGGCAGGCAACTGAAGAAGGAAAAGCCAAAATGGAACGGATGGTTTCTGCCATGGCGGACATCAGTGAAGCGGGACAGAACATCAAGAAGATTATCAAAGTGATTGATGAAATTGCCTTCCAGACCAACCTTCTGGCACTGAATGCTGCCGTGGAGGCCGCCCGCGCAGGACAGCATGGGAAGGGTTTTGCCGTGGTTGCCGAGGAAGTCCGTAACCTGGCTGCTCGCAGTGCCAAGGCTGCGTCTGAGACTGCTGAACTGATTGAAGGTTCAGTTCAGAAAACCCAAAACGGTGCCGAGATTGCCAGCCAGACTGCCGAATCACTGGAAGATATCTTCGGGGGAGTTTCCAAGGTCTCTGACTTGGCCGAAGAGATTGCCGCAGCTTCCAACGAGCAGGCCGAAGGGATTGCTCAGATCAATGAAGGATTGGGACAGATCGATCAGGTGATCCAGCAGAGCACCGCCACCGCCGAAGAGGGTGCAGCCGCAGCCGAAGAACTGTCCAGTCAGGCTGCCGAACTCCTGAATATGCTCAAACGTTTTCAGCTTAAAGGGCAACCTCAACAACAGGTGAATTCTCAGCCGCAACCTCGTCCAGTGGTCAAAAGCCAAGCGGATAGCAACTGGGGGCAGCCTGCACAGAAAAGTCCCCAGCAGGTCATTGCCTTGGATGATACCGATTTCGGTAAATTCTGAGAAGCAAACCAGAGAATGGACTAAAAGATCCGGTTGCTGTAGTGGTAGCCGGATCTTTCTTTTATATAAATGAAGTTCCCTGAAGTTTTACAGCTCTATCCCATCCGGTAAG
>JADFVC010000147.1 GCA_015222355.1 Chloroflexota bacterium
ATTTATGATGCGTCTGTGCAGCAAAGCAAGGCCGAGCCCTGTCAATAAAACACGGGCTGAAATCTTGAAACAGTGCCGACATGCGGCAGAAAGCAAATCCGATGTGTTTTCGTTAACAGTGCCGACCGGCGGCGGCAAAACTTTATCCTCTTTGGCCTTTGCCCTTCGTCATGCGGTCAAGTATGAAAAAAACCGCATCATTTATGTTATCCCCTACACCAGCATTATCGAGCAGACCGCAAATGTTTTTCGGCAGATTCCTGGTTTTGAAGATGTGGTGATAGAACATCACAGTAATGTGGCGGAAACGGATGAAGACAAGGAAACAGCACGTAATCGACTGGTCGCCGAAAACTGGGATGCGCCGCTGATCGTTACGACATCGGTGCAGTTTTTCGAATCGTTGTATGCCTGCAAAACAAGCCGGTGTCGCAAACTGCATAATATCGTCAACAGCGTCGTTATTTTTGACGAGGCTCAGTGTCTTCCACCCGAGTATCTTCGCCCATCGGTCTTTGCCATCCGTGAATTATTCCGCCACTATTTCGTCACACCAGTGCTTTGTACGGCAACGCAACCTGTCCTGGCCCGGACCAAGAAATTTGACTTCAATTTCAAAGAAGGTTTTGAATCCGTTACTGAAATCGTCGAAAGCCCCGGCCAACTTGCCGAAAGGCTGAAGAGAGTAAAAACACAATTATATCGCAATGGCCTGAACCCGGTCGATTTGCCTGAGATTGCAGAATCAATCCAGGCAGAGGAAGAAGCTGTGCTCTGCATCGTTAACCGCAAAAAGGATGCTCGATTACTGGCCCGCTTGCTTCCGATAGAAAAAACCTTTCACCTGTCAACCAACATGTGCGCCGAACATCGGTCCAATACCCTCGAAAAGATTAAAAACAGGTTGATTAACTATATGTCTCCTTTTTTTGTAATCAGCACATCCTTGGTCGAGGCCGGGGTGGATGTTGATTTTCCCATTGTGTATCGCGCCCTTGCCGGCCTTGACTCTATTGCCCAGGCGGCTGGCCGATGCAATCGTGAAGGAAGGCTTCCTACTTTTGGCAAAACCATTATTTTTGTTCCAAAGGACCAACCAGGGTATGTGCGGCAGCCCGCTGGAATCGCACGGGAATTGTTGCACGGCAAAGATCTGGCCAATTTGTTTACCCCTGCAAACTACGAAAGGTATTTCCGTCAGCGCTTCTGGCAGCTTGGTGAAGCTGCCCTGGATATGAAAAATATCCTGCAATTATCTTCTGGACGAGGAATGAACTACTATTTCCGTACAGCAGCCAAGCATTTCCGGTTTATCGAGGATGACTGGCAGGAATCGGTGATGGTACCATATGGCAACGCTGTCGAACTCATCGCTCGCCTCACCGCTGAACCGTGGAACCAGCGCACACTGCTGAGGAAACTGGGGCGTTACTCAATCAGTATTGCCAGACATCTTGTCGGACCGTTGGCAGCTAGGGACTATCTCCGCGAAAGCGGTTACCCCGGTCTTTTTC
>JADFVC010000148.1 GCA_015222355.1 Chloroflexota bacterium
CTTTGATGCCGTTGTCACGTGCCGCACTCACGTAGGTTGCCGTCCGTTCCGGGGTCCGGTGGGCACTGGAAACGATCATCTCAAAAGGGATGCCAAACTGTTTGAGCACTTTGGCTGCCTCAGCCATAATCCCGTAATCATTATCACTCCCCATCAGGATGCCGACCAGCGGTTTCTTCTCACTCATTGCTAACTCCTCAAAAATAATTATCTGTTCAGGGCCCGTGCACCGATATCCTTGCGAAAATGCACCCCATCCCAGCTGATTTTATCAACCCCTGCATAGGCCTTGTCGATTGCCGATTTGACGGTATTCCCCAAGCCGGTCACCCCGAGCACCCGACCGCCGTTATTCACGATCTGACCCTCTTTGAGCGCCGTACCGGCATGAAAAACCATCAGATCTTCCATTTGTGCAGCCTCGTTCAATCCTTTGATGGGAAACCCTTTTTCAAAGGGGGCCGGGTAGCCTCCACTGGCCATCACCACACAAACAGCCGACTTATCGTGCCAGTCGATGGAATCCTGCTGCAGTTCGCCGCGGGCACAGGCCTGCAAAACTGGAACGATGTCCGACTTCATCCGCATCAACAGCGGCTGGGCTTCCGGATCACCGAAACGGGCGTTGTATTCCACCACCCGCGGCCGGCCATCCTTGATCATCAGACCGACATAAAGGATGCCGCTGTATGGGCAACCGTCAGCAGCCATGCCGGCAATCGTCGGCTTGACGATGGTTTCAACAATCTCGCCGTACAGTTCAGCCGTGACCACCGGCGCCGGGGAATAAGCTCCCATGCCACCGGTATTCGGCCCCTCATCGTCATCATTGACCCGCTTGTGATCCTGCGAAGAGGCCAACGGTAGAATATTTTTGCCATCGGTAAAAGCAAAGAACGAGGCCTCTTCGCCCTCCATGAACTCTTCGATGACCACGCTGGTCCCGGCGCTGCCGAACAGCTTATCGAGCATAATGTTGTCAACCGCGGTAATCGCCTGCTCCTCGCTCATGGCAACGAAGACCCCCTTGCCGGCAGCCAGACCGTCTGCCTTGACGACAATCGGCGCCCCCTGTTCCTTGATGTAAGCCACGGCCGCAGTATGCTCGGTAAAACTCCGGTAGGCCGCGGTCGGAATATTGTACCTCGCCATCAGATCCTTGGAAAAACCTTTGCTCCCTTCGATCTGCGCCGCCGCCTTGTTCGGCCCGAAGATTTCCAGACCTGCGGCCTGAAAGGTATCAACAATCCCCATGGTCAGCGGTACTTCCGGGCCAACGACCGTCAGATCAATTTTTTCCGCCTGAGCGAATTCACAGAGGGCATCGATCTCCTCGGCACCGATGTGGACACACTCGGCCAATTCGGCAATACCGGGGTTCCCCGGAGCACAGTAGATCTGCTCAACCAGTGACGACTGGGCAATTTTGTAAATCAACGCATGTTCGCGGCCACCACCGCCGACGACGAGTACTTTCATTCCTGATATCTCCTGCCTTGAAGCGTAGGGGCGCTGCTTGCCGCGCCCTTATACTGAAAGGCGCAGTTTTCCGCCCCTACACGAAACATGACAACAGGGCGCAGCAAGCCCCGCCCCTACGGACGATCAATGCCGAAAATGGCGCATGCCGGTGAAGACCATCGCGATACCATGCTCATCCGCCGCCGCAACGACCTCTTCATCACGGATCGAGCCCCCCGGCTGAATCACCGCAGTAATCCCGGCCGCAGCAGCGTTGTCGATGCCGTCGCGGAAGGGGAAGAAGGCATCGGAAGCCATGGCGGCCCCTTTGACGTCCAGTCCGGCATGCTCGGCCTTAATGGCAGCAATCCGCGCCGAGTTGATCCGGCTCATCTGCCCGGCGCCGACACCGATGGTCATACCGTCCTTGCCATAAACAATGGCGTTGCTCTTGACAAACTTGGCGACTCGCCAGACGAAATCGAGATCCTCGCGTTCCTTGGCGGTCGGCACCCGTTTGGTGACCACCTGCAGGTCGGCACTCAACAGCAGGTCGCTATCCTGCACCAGCAGGCCGCCATTGACCCGCTTGAAATCGTAACGTTGAGCACTCTCAGTTGGCCACTCACCACATTCGAGCAGGCGCACATTCTTTTTCGCCGCAACAATTTCAGAAACAGCGGCGGAAACCTTCGGCGCAATAATCACTTCGACAAACTGTTTGTCGACAATCGCCTTGGCGGTCTCGACATCCAGTTCCCGGTTGAAGGCGATGATACCGCCGAAAGCCGATTCAGGATCAGTGCTGAAGGCACGCTGATAAGCTTCCAGCAGGTTGGCCCCCATCGCGACACCGCAGGGGTTGGCGTGCTTGACGATAACGCAGGCCGGGGCTTCAGCGAACTGTTTGATGCATTCAAGAGCCGCATCGGTATCGCCGATATTATTGTAAGAGAGCGCTTTCCCCTGGAGTTGGCGAGCGGTGGCAATCGAGGTCTCGACGATATTTTTTTCGACATAAAACGCCGCATTCTGATGCGGATTTTCACCGTAACGCATGCCCTGTTTTTTGTGATATTGCAGGGTCAGGACTGGCGGAAATTCAGCATGTTCCGCAGCGGTCTTCTGCCCAAGCCAGTTGGAGATGGCGCCATCGTAGGCAGCCGTGTGCTGGTAAACTTTGACGGCCAGCCGAAAATTGGTCTGCTCCGAAATTTCACCGCTGCTCTGTTTCATCTCGGCAACAACGGTTTCATAATCGCTCGGATCGACCAGCACAGTCACAAATTTGTTGTTTTTAGCCGCGCTGCGCAGCATCGTCGGGCCACCGATGTCAATATTCTCGATGGCATCTTCGAGACGACACCCGTCCTTTGCCACGGTCGCTTCGAAGGGATAGAGGTTAACCACCACCATGTCGATCGGCTCGATGTCGTGCTTGACCATGGCAGCAACATGCTCCGGGTTGTCACGCAGGCCGAGTAGCGCCCCGTGAACTTTCGGGTGCAGGGTTTTGACCCGCCCATCCATCATCTCCGGGAACCCGGTATAGTCGGAAACATCCATCACCGGGATGCCGGCATCGCGAATCATCTTGGCGGTACCGCCGGTGGAGAGAAGTTCAACGCCGAAACTGTTCAGCTCGCGGGCCAGGTCCAGAACCCCCGCCTTATCCGATACCGAAATTAATGCACGCTTGATAGCCGCCATGAAATCTCCTTTTCTTTCCCTGAAAATGAATGTTCAAGATACAAATATGTCAACGAAAACCGGGCCGAAAAAACGCAGAAAGGACAGTCAATGGACTGTCCGCTCATACTAATAAGGTTTAAGTGTAGCGGCTGCTACGAAAAGTCAAGGCTGGCAAGAAAAGCCTTTTCAAAAACCGGCGTTCCTGACAACGGATAAGCCTTCAGACTGGAAGCCAGCTTTCTCGCCTGCACGAGGCCTTTCTCCTGCTGCAAATGCAACAAACCCGCCAGCACCGCACCCGGTAGAAAGCGGCACTTTTCTAGCACGATTTCCGGCAATATGGCAACCCCTTTCAAAGCCGCAACCGGCAGCGCCCCCCCCAGCGCCCCGGCAATCCGGACTGAAGCCAATTGCTCTGCCTGCAGGCCGGTGCGCTGCAGCAAACAATTCACCCCCGCCAGGACGGCCCCCTTGGCCAGTTGAAAAGCCCGCACGTCTGCCTGGCTGACACGCAGAACAGTTCGTGCATCCCGGTAGACCTGCAGAGCCCAAGCCTGCCGATCAGCGATCAGAAAGCGAGCCAGATTCGAATCAATTTCATCGGCAGCACGAATCCGCCCATCTGCGGCCAGCAAACCCGCCTGCCGCGCCGTGCTGAGCAAGGCGAACAGACCACTACCGCAAATCCCTTTCGGGGGTCCTCCCCCGGCCACCGTCAAGGCAAAGCGATCTTTAACTAACGCTACTTCAGTTACGGCTCCGTGGTCATAGCGCATGCCGCAGGCAAGGCTTCCCGCTTCAAACGCCGGCCCCGCCGCCACCGAGGTCACCAGCCAGTCCTGCCCGGTCCAGAGGGCCAGTTCAGCATTGGTTCCCAGATCGACATACAGGGTCGGCCGTTCGTCCGGCGGGCTGCCGAGCAGAACGGCCAGCAGGTCACCACCGACATACCCGCTGATCAACGGCAGCAAATAGAGAGGCACGGGCAAGTTCAAGCCCAACGGGGCACTGGCAAGAAAATCACCAGCGGCAAATTCAGGTCGATGAGGGGGAAAAAGAATCGAATCGATCGGTTGATCGGCCAGCAAATGACTGATCGCGGGGTTGGCCGCCGCGCTGGCCGAGCGGATCTGCGTCAAGGAACAGTCCGCCTCTGTCAACAGCTGAGCAACCAGGGCATTGATACCGGCAACCAGTTGCCGTTGCAGATCCTTTCCTTTGCCCTTGCGAGCCACCTCCATCCGCTGGATGACATCGGCACCAAAAACTTGCTGGGGATTGTCACAACTTGCTGCGGCAACAGTCTCGCCGACTGCAGACCAAAGACATCCGACTAAGCTGGTGGTCCCCAAATCGAGACCGAGGTGCAAGCCACTCATACAGGGCCCTGCAGGTAGCGAC
>JADFVC010000149.1 GCA_015222355.1 Chloroflexota bacterium
AGCAAGAACCGGGGAAACCCCCGGCCCTTGCTGATTTGTAGTCAGTTGCTTTATTCGGTTGCCCCGCAGGCCACTTCAACCCTGCGGTTCTGGAAACGTCCTTCTTTGGTTTTATTGTCAGCGACCGGTTGGGTTTCACCGAAGCCACGGGCCGTCATTCTGCTTTCCGGAATATTAAACTTTTCGACTAAGCGGTTTTTGACAGCGGCTGCTCGTTGCTCGGACAGCTGCTGGTTGTACGCTGCGGCACCCGTACTGTCCGTGTGGCCATCGATGAACACCACATTGCCGGGATAATCATTGATGCACTGGGCAGCTTTGGCGATCTCGCTGTCAAATTCAGGCCCGACCTTATTGCTGTCATGGCAGAAATTGATATGCAGCGTCAGTTTGGTCGGACATCCGCCGGTATCAACGGACACCCCGGCCGGGGTTCCGGGACACCTGTCCTGGTAGTCATAAACACCATCACCATCGGAGTCAAGGGGACAGCCCTGACGGTCAACCGGAGCCCCCTCAGGGGTGTTCGGGCACTTGTCACGATAATCATAGACCCCATCTCCGTCAGAGTCAGGCGGACAGCCATCGGCATTGACTTTAACGCCTTTGGGGGTGCCCGGGCATTTGTCCTGGTCATCAATGACTCCGTCACCATCACTGTCTGCCGGAGCCACCACCGGTGCGGGTTCCGGTTGTGGTGCAGGGGCGGGCGCGGGGATGACAACCGGTTGCGGTGCGGGGGCCGGAGCTCCGAATTGGAACAATAGCCCTGCGGAATAAATCAGGTTGTTTTCCGGCTCTGGGAAATCGAGCAGATGGCGTACGTCAGCACGCAAGGCAAACATGTCACTGATAAAATATTTGATCCCGGCGCCATAGTTGGCAAGGAGATGATCATGACGGTTGCCGACAACGGGCTCAGCACTGATCCCGCCAATCCCGGCTGCCAGGTAAGGGACCAGTTTGTTATCAGGCATAAAGTGATAGAGGGTATCGAGACGATAAGTCTGCACATCAGTATCAATGCCGGCGGGATTGTCTGCGTCAGCATCAGTGTCAGTGAAAACCACTTCTACTGCCCAGTTTTTGTTGAGGTTGTACCCTAGCCCAAGGCTCAACAGAAAAGAATCTTCGAGGTTCTGATCATCATCAAAAACATATCCACCGATCATGGGTGAAAGGGTGAAGACGCCCGATTGAATTTCTGCCCAAACCGGGGAGGTGAGCAAACAGAAAAGTACTAAGCAAAGGGCGATTTTTTTCAGCATTTTAAACCTCCTGTCAGATTCAATCTTGAATTCAGGTAGATACTTCTTTTACCAATTGAATGTCTCATTAGGCTAACATGGAGATGTCTGAATGCAAATCCGTTCGGTTATTTTTTGATAAAAATCATCAGTTTTCCATCAACAGGCAGATAGGGGTCCCGTTGCCTGGCTGAACCGAGCCTGCTGCCGATAAATCTTCCTTCCAGCATTCGAGGCAGAATTCGATAAAAAAACCGCAGTTGTCAGTCAGTTGATTAACCAGATTGTACAACTGAGTTTGGAAATTATTGCTGATGTTGTCTTGTCGAATCGTGATTTCTTTTAACCGCAAGATATCCACCGCTGTCATCGGTTTCGGCAAAAAGGGTCGACCGAGCAGCTGGTTGGCGACGGCAGTCAGGAAAAGTATCGAAAGCGTGGGGACCTCCGCAGAAAGATCGGTCTCTTCGGGCAGTGAAAAAGGCAGCATTTCACAGAAAAGCGTTTGTAATGCCGCCAGTTGAGATAGACGTTGATCAACCATCTTTAATGTTTTCATGGTTGTCAACGGCTGCAGATGGCTTGGGTGATCATCGTCGGCTACGCTGTAGAAGCAGGCAGGCTGCTGCAACAAAGAATCGACAAATAGCTGTTCCGGGTAATCGAGAAGGGGGCCGATCGGACTCTGCAGGATTTTTTCTGCCTCCTGCTGACGTTGGCGAATCAAACTGTGGCCGAGTTGGAAGAGGTTCAGCAGGTAGGTCTGCTGAAAAACTTCTTCAGCCTTTGCCAGGTTTTCACCCGCCAGATATTCCAGGGAGAGGTTAAGGGTGTCGTAAATTGACTGCAGAGATTCGGTTACGTCATTGATCGAAGAAAGATCTGTCGCATCAGCACTCATTTTACGATTGACCAGCAGACAGAGTTCACTGGCCAGATCGTGATCGAGGTTTGCGGTCAGAACTTCAGCCAGCAGGTTGTCCGGTTCGGCACGCGCGAGCAGTGCTCCCGGGTGTGGCAATCCCTCCGCTTCGATTTTGAAGTTTTTCTTGCCGCCGGTGATAAAATGTGCGGGATCGATATAGTTATAAATACTCTTGGCTTCTACCGAGGGGATAAGCCCAAGGTCGAGCATCCGCTTGTTGCGTGCCTGAAAAACCTCTTCTTCAAGAAAAGAGAGGTTTTCGCTGCGGATTGTTTCCATGATCAGCAGGTAGGTTTCCTGATCATGCCGCCAGATAATCTGCAACAGAGCGCCAATGATTTTCGCGGCATTCTCACTGGCATATTCGATATCGTAAATTGACTCGAGTCGCCTGGCATTGTCGGCATCATCGTCATCATAGGCTTCCAATCCGCGTATAATGGTCAGATGTTTTTTCAGAAAAAGAGCCCAAATCTCCGACTCGATCTTTTTCGCCAGTCGGCAGACTTGCTTTTCTCCGGTGTTCAACAGCAATTCGAGCCAATGAAGAGAGAGAACCTCACTGAGACTGTCCCGGTTCCAACAATCGAGATCAAGCAGGGTGATGATCTGCTCGGGGCTGGCGAGCATGAGCAGTTCAATGGCATATTCGGCTCCCAGTTCATTGACCGTGAGATAAAGTTCCTGGGGGTGCAGTTGCGGCGTCAGTGTTTCGGCGTAGTCCGAGTTGATGATGAGATCATATTTCTGTTTGCCATGGGCCTGACGGATCATCTCCAGCTGTTCCGTTGTTGTCAGGGCGTTATATTCTTTCAATGACAGCTTGCGCCCCTGACGGAGCAGAGTCAGATGGCCAACTTGACGTTTTGTCGGCAGATTAATCCTGGTCATTTGCCGGTGCCCTTCCTTCGCTGTTTAATGGATGATGCAGAAAAGATCGCCACTCTAATTCAGATTGAGGTTTTTTTCAATATTCATTGATAAGCTCTTGCGGAATCAAGCTTTAACTTCTATTTGTCTGTAATAGTTGCTAGTCTGGTTTTCATCCGGAAACTCCGGGTGAAAACTGGTAGGTTTCCGAGTCGGGAACGCGGGATTCTCCGTCGTGGCAAGGAAATCAAGGGATTGTGCGGAGGCGTACATCAGTACGCCGCACAAACAAGCCCGCAGATTGACGCGGCCACGGCGGAAAAGAACCGTTTCCGGACGGAAACT
>JADFVC010000150.1 GCA_015222355.1 Chloroflexota bacterium
ATGTAATGCATCCCCTGCAAGATATTCATGATCTTTAACAGGTGCTCCGGCGGATCTTTTTCCAGATAGCTGTTCAGGGCGCGGAGGGTGCCCGCTCCCAACTTACCGTCTTCAAGGATATCCTTGAAGCTTTTCTGGTTGCGGTTCAGCAGGTTCAGACCTTCCTGCAGAAAACGGGCGGCGCGATGCACGCCCATGTTGACGCCGGTATCGAACAGTTCTTCGGCCAACGCCTGCGTGGGGATGCTGTCCCCCTGAAAACGGTCCCAGTAGTGCTGCTTGTAAAAGGCCTGAATCTGTTGCTGCAGCTCATCGTTTTCCGCCAGTTTTTTGTTCAACAGGCGTTTGCCGGTGACCTCCTGTTTGGCCCGGTCGATAGCCTGCCATCCCGGCCAGTCGGGGTGGTAACGACGGGCGACCCCTCGGTAAGTTTCGCCGCCGGCATCATCGGGATCAAAAACGTAACCGCCTTCATGGCCGAGAGTGATCTGAAATGCCTGTTCAAAGTTCGCCATATAAGCCTCCAAATCAGTAGTTTCCACTACTTTTATCATCATTTTCATTAAAATCAAGGGGCGTTGGTGTCGAGAGCAATCTGCGTTTGGCCTGTGGTAAATTTGCCCGTGAAAGAGAATCGGCTTCGGTCGAAAAAATCCCCGTCTGGCCGGGCTCTCGGGCCGCTTGACATCTGGTCTGAACTGTTGCTAAATTGCCGAGTTCGGCTGGATTTTTTATCCCGGCTGAGCCTGTTTTAAGTCCATTGTTCAACAGATAACGACCTCCGCCGGGCAGGGATTTGTCCCGTGGGATGGAGATTTCATATCATGCGTTTTTCCGATTCGCCGCTGGAAACCGATCTGCCGAAAGGGGTCAAGGATTTCCTGCCGCTCAAGGCGGCCAAGGTGGAATTTTTACAGCAGCAGTTACGGCAGGTATTCGCTGCCTGGGGATTCCGGCCGGTCATTACGCCACAGCTGGAATTTCTGGATGTTCTGGAACGGGGGCTGGGGGAAGGTTTGCGTGACCGCACCTTCCGCTTCGATGATCGGCAGAGCGGCCGCCTGGTTGCGTTTTCGCCTGATATGACCCCGCAGATCGCGAGAATTGCTGCGACCCGTATGCGCGAACTGCCGCTGCCGTTGCGACTGTCTTACAGCGGTCGGGTGTTGCGTCATACCGAGCAGCAGGCGGGTAAAGATCGCGATATTTTTCAGACCGGGGTGGAGCTGATCGGTTTGGACAGTCCCGAGGCGGATGCCGAGATGATCGCCATGGCGATTGAGGCTTTACAGGCAGTTGGTGCCGAAGGGTTCACGATCGATATCGGCCAGGTCGATTTTTTCCGTGGAGTGATGGATGGCCTGCCTCTGGATGGTCGGCTCGCTGAGCTGGTTGCTGATGCTATCCTGCGTAAAGACAGTTCAGAACTGCAGAGTCTGCTGAAAGATGTCGAGCTGGAGGATGCTGCCCGTAAGGAGGTCCTTGCTTTGCCGCGTCTCTACGGTGGGCGTAAGGTGCTTGAGACGGCGGCCCGGGTGGTGCGTAACGAACGTTCGCGTAAAGCCCTCGATAATTTAAACCAGGTTCTGGATGTTCTGGAAGTTTACGGCGTGCTTGATCATGTGACCATCGATCTCGGTGAACTGCGTGGTCTCAATTATCATACCGGCATTACCTTTCAGGGCTTTCTTCCGGGGCTTGGCCGGGCGGTTTGCAGCGGTGGTCGTTATAATAATCTGACTGCCCAGTATGGTTTTGCCGCCCCGGCAACCGGTTTCACTTTCAGCCTGCTGCACCTGCTGTTCGCTCTCGATAAAACGCTTGATAAGCGGGTGGTCCCAACGACCGACCTGCTGATTTATGCCATGACCGAGCAGTTGCGGCCGGCGCAGCAGTTGGCGCACAGACTGCGTGGACAGGGATATTCCGTGGCCCGGGATATCTTGCCGCGGACCCGGAAACAGACGCTGGAGTTTGCCCGGAAAATGAACTATCGCTATCTGGCGTTGGTCAGTGGGCAGGAGGATGAGGTGATACTGGTCCGGCTGGCAGATGATCGCCGACAGCAGTTTTCCTGGCAGGAAATTTATCAAAACGGTCTTGAACTTTAGGCCCTCAACGTAACTGCTGGCAAGCTTTGTCAGCACGACAGGAGTCATAAGACATATGGCCAATGTAATTATCGTCGGTGCCCAGTGGGGTGACGAAGGCAAGGGGAAAATCGTCGATATCTATACGGAAAACGCCCAGCATGTGGTCCGTTTTCAGGGCGGCAACAACGCCGGACACACCCTGGTGGTCGATGATGAAAAGACCGTGTTGCACCTGATCCCGTCAGGGATTCTGCATGCAGGCAAGCGTTGCATCATCGGTAACGGTGTGGTTCTTGATCCCAAGGTATTTTTGGAAGAGATCGAGAATCTGAAGAAAAAAGGTTATTTAAAGGACGACAGCCAATTGATGGTCGATGGGGCTGTTAACCTGATTATGCCCTATCATAAGAAAATTGACATCGCCCGTGAAATAAAGGCGGGGGCCAAGAAAATCGGCACCACCGGCCGCGGCATCGGGCCGACCTACGAAGACAAGGTCGGTCGACGGGGCATCCGTTTTGCCGATCTGCTCAAACCGGAGACCTTCAAGCGTAAGCTGCATGAGGTGCTGCCGGAGAAGAATTTCTATCTTGAGCAATTCCTCGGCGAACAGCCGCTCCCCGAAGAAGAGATCATTGAGGAATATCTGGGCTACGCCGAGCGCCTGCGCTGCTATCTCGGTCGCGCCTCGACCAGTATTGATCAGGCGGTCAAGGCTGGAGAAAATGTCCTCTTCGAAGGTGCACAGGGGAGCCTGCTTGATGTCGATCACGGCACCTACCCCTATGTGACTTCCTCGTCCACTATTGCCGGTGGGGCCTGTACCGGGGCCGGTATCGGTCCGCATCTGATCACCGACGTTGTCGGCATCTCCAAGGCCTACGTCACCCGCGTCGGCGAAGGTCCTTTCCCGACCGAGTTGAAGGATGAAATGGGCGAGCACTTGCGGGCCGCCGGACAGGAGTTCGGTGCCACCACCGGACGGCCGCGGCGGACCGGTTGGCTCGATATCGTCGCCCTGCGTGAAGCGGTGCGCACCAACGGTCTGACCGGCATTGCCCTGACCAAGATGGATGTACTCAGCGAGTTGGAGACCGTCAAGGTTTGCACTGCTTATCGCCATGGTGAGCAGTTGCTGGAGGAGTTTCCGCAGGACTTCGATGTTCTGAAGGAGTGTACCCCGGTTTACGAGGAAATTCCTGGTTGGCAGCAGGATATTTGCCCTGTCACAGAATACTCTGCATTGCCACAGCAGGTGCGTGATTATGTCGATAAAATAGAGGCTTGGACAGGTTGTCCGGTGGTCCTGGTTTCGGTCGGGCCGCGGCGTGATCAGACCATTCAGAGGATCAATCCTTTTGTGAAAAAAGCCGAAAAAAGGGTTGACGCACCAAAATGATTCACGTATAAAAGGTCTCCGTTGTACGGGCCGGTAGCTCAGTTGGTAGAGCATCTGACTTTTAATCAGATGGTCGTGGGTTCGATCCCCCCCCGGCTCACCATTTAACAAGCAGTACCTGCGGGTTCATTTCCCGCGGGGGCTTGAAGTTTAAGTCCCTATCGTCTAGCCTGGCCCAGGACACCGCCCTTTCACGGCGGCGACGGGGGTTCGAATCCCCCTGGGGACGCCAATGAAACAACAGCCCCTCCCGTTTTCCGGGAGGGGCTGTTTGCTTTTTCAGAACGCCACGTTTTATACTAACCCTCGTACAATAAAAGGTTTTTTCTATGTCCCAAGCTGCGATAATTGTTGAGATTTTTTCCGATGGGGCCTGCTCTGGAAACCCTGGGCCCGGCGGTTACGGGACCATTTTGCGCTATGGTGAGCATGTCAAGGAGCTTTCCGGCTACGATCCGGAGACCACCAACAATCGGATGGAAATGCTTGGTGCCATTGTCGGGTTGGAATCGCTCAAGCGTCCTTGTCGGGTCAGGTTGACGACTGATTCACAGTATCTCGTCAAGGGGATGACTGAGTGGGTTGCCGGCTGGCAGCGGAAAAACTGGAAAAACTCCAAGAAAGCGGAGGTTGCTAATCGAGAC
>JADFVC010000151.1 GCA_015222355.1 Chloroflexota bacterium
CCGTAGTTGTGCCAGATTTTTATCCGGCCGGTTGCGGCAAGAGTGCTGACAGCAAAGGTTATCCCGCTGGGTACAGTGAGGTAGACGGTTCCCGTGTCAGAGCTTGTGCCGTTCGGGTTGAACACGATCCGATCGTTGGGATAGGAGACGCCATCACCAATGGCCACAGCATTCAGTTCTCCCTGGTTGCTGCCAAAGGAAACATTTTGCGGGAGTGTGATTGTACGAAAAACGGTGTCGTCGCCATCTCCCCAGGTTACGGGGTCGGCAGGATCTTCCGGGGCATAGGGTTCGCCCGAATTGCTGATGACGACATAGCTGTTTGCTCCGGGATTGAACTGAATGGCCCAGGGCCTGGTATCGCGTATCGCCCTGGTGCGGGCCAGATTCATGTTGCTGGTGAGATCTCTGGCAACACTTTTCAGTTGAGCCTTATCCCCTTTGTTGCCCATGTAGTAGTATGCTGTCATCATCATGATCGACATCATACTGATTACAATAATGACTTCGAGCAGGGTGAAGCCTTTCTGATCGGATCTTCTCATTGTCCGACATTCCTTCCAATGGTGATATGTCTTTGGAATGTGCTGAGCATGGCCTTAATGGTTAAGAATTGCGATAGCACATCACTCCAATTTTTTACCAGAGAATTATGTGATATTGCTCCAGTCGGAAACAATATAATTATTGACAAACAACCTGATTTGATAATTCCAATAGATTGGAGTTTTCTTATTCTTATCGCTTATTAAAAGCAATTATTGTGCCGGATTGGAGGGCTTGTTTCCGGGGGTTAGATCGTCAGGCGAGGGGTATAGTTATGCAATATTTGTCAAGAATGTGCATTTTTTGCATTTATGCCGCGGGTTCAAAGTAAATGCCTTTCGCATCAGCCTGCTTGCAGCTGAGGAGCGCTTCTTCGGTGTTTCCGGGCTGCTACTGCATAACGGCAAAAAAATCCAGGGTGTTCTGCCAGCCCGAACCTTCTTTAAGTATTCCGTCAAGCCGGGAACCCACACCTTTAAAACCTCCTTGCTGTTGGTCCGGGCTGTTCCGGTGACCATAGAAAGCAAGCAGCCGGGACAAACCCACTACATCCGGGTGGAGTATCAATTCGGGGTGCCGTTCGCTTTCAAGATGGTTGAGGTGTCAGCAGCCGAAGCTCTGGCGGAAATCCCCAGCTGTTTTGATATTACCGGGAAAAAGGCGGTGCCGGACGCGGCGTCAACAGAAACCAAACCGGCTGTGGAGCCGAGGGCTGTCAAGCCTGTGAAGGGTGCCCCGGCATCAGCTGCGCCTTTTCTTATGCCTGAAGCTTGGCCCCGTGTCTCGTTTATCCCCATTGTAGACGACCGGTGAATCAGCTTTCCCTCGCTGTCGGCTTCCTCTATAATCCCACCCCATGCTTGAATATTTCTCCTCTGATAGTTTATTGCAATTGCGCTATGCCATTGACGAAGCTGGCGGCAACGAGGTGTTTGTCCTCGGCCAGGTCGATGCCGAACGGCGGATCGTCCAGGTCGAGGTGCTGGCGCGGGGCTCGGAAGCGGCTGTTCCGGCGATTCTGCAGACCTGTAGATATGGCGATGTTGTTATCCATAATCATCCTTCCGGTGATCTCAGACCCTCTGCGGCAGATATCGAGGTTGCCTCGCAATTCGGCTCTTTAGGAGTCGGCTTCTACATTGTGAATAACACTGTGGATAAGCTGTATCGGGTTGTGGAAGTTTTTGCCGGGAAGGATGAACAGAAGCTTTCGCTGGAGCAGATCGGTGCATTGCTCGGGCCGGATGGAGTCATCGCCAACAAGCTGCCCGATTACGAGGAGCGCCCCGAGCAGTTGCGGATGGCCTTTGCCGTCAGTGAAGCCTTCAATCAGGGACAGCTGGCGGTGGTCGAAGCCGGCACCGGTACCGGCAAGAGTCTTGCCTATCTGGTCCCGGCGCTGCTCTGGGCACGGGCCAATGGGGAGCGGGTGGTGGTTTCGACCCGTACCATCAATCTGCAGGAACAGCTGATCCGCAAGGATCTGCCGTTTTTGCAGCGGGCCACCAATATTGAATTTCATGCTGTCCTGGTCAAAGGGCGCAGTAACTACCTGTGCCGGCGGAGAAGTGAGACGGCTGGCCGGGAGCCGGGATTATTCGATCAGGGGGTTGACGAGCTTCAGCAGATTCTTAAATGGGCTGAAACCACCGCCGACGGCTCAAAGGAAGATCTCTCCTTTATCCCCAGCTACCAGACTTGGGAAGAGGTCTGCTGCGAGGCGGATCAGTGTGCGCGAGTCCGCTGCCAGTATTACCGCCAATGTTTCTTCCATAAGGCGCGGCGTCAGGCGGCACGTGCCGACATTCTGATAGTCAACCACGCCCTGCTGCTCTCCGACCTGGCCCTGCGCCAGCAGACCGGCAACTATTCGGCAACTGCCGTACTGCCTCCTTTTGAGCGGGTAATTCTTGATGAGGCCCATCATCTGGAGGATGTTGCCACCAGTTATTTTTCGGTACAGATCACCCGGTTCACCTTCTCCCGGGTGCTGAACCGACTGCGGCATCCGCGCAAGCCGAATCTGGGCCTGCTGCCGCGATTGCTCGATCAGTTGTCGCGGGAGCTGCCGGAGAGCGAGGATGAACTCTACCGGGCTCTGCACGAGCGGATTGAGGCGCTGATCTCCCGGCGCCAGAAGTTGTTGGAACTGGCTCTGGAAGAATTGCAGTCGATCGGTGAGGAATTGCCGGCGGCACTCGGCAAACAGGTTTCGGCCAAATTTGAATTGAAGCACCGGGTGCTGCCCGGGTTCCTGCAGAGTGCTGAATGGCAGCAGATTTGCGAGCGGGTCGAGAGGATGCGGGTTGGCAGTCGCGAACTGGCCGAAGGGTTGCTGGAGCTATTGCGCGCTGCCGATGCCCTGCCCGAGGATGTGGCCGACAAGCTTAACTCTTCGCTGATCGACCTGCGCGGTATTGCCGGTCGCCTGGAGGGGATTGCCGCCGATCTGGCTTCCTTTCAGGCCGCGGCTGAAACCAGTTGCCTCTGGTTGGAGGTGAAGGAAGGGCGGATCGGCCGCGGCAAAGGTTTGCTGACCAGCCTTTGCCAGGCACCGCTTGAGGTGGCCGAAAGTCTCAATAAGGCCCTCTATCAACGCTTCCGTACCCTGGTGATGACCAGCGCCACCCTGACCGTGGCCGGTGCTTTCGGCTATTTCCATTCACGGGTCGGCCTTGATCGGGTCGAGCCGGGACGGTTGACCGAACTGAGTCTCGATTCCCCTTTCGATTATCCACAGCAGGCACTGGTGGCAGTGCCGACTGACCTGCCGGAACCGGGTAAGCCGGGGTTTGCCGAAGCGGTACGCGATGCGGTGGAAAAAGCGGTACTTGCCAGCGGCGGCCGCAGTTTCGTCCTTTTTACCTCTTATGCTTTATTGCGTCAGGTGTATGAAGAGCTTTCCCCGGTCCTCGAAGCGCAGCGTCTGCGCTGTCTACGTCAGGGCCAGGAGAACCGTCACCGGTTGCTCAAGCGTTTTACCGAGGATGAAAGCAGTATCCTCTTCGGCACCGATTCTTTCTGGGAGGGTGTTGATGTGCCGGGGCGGTCGCTGGAACAGGTGATCATCGCCCGACTGCCGTTCAAGGTGCCGACCGAGCCGGTGCTTGAGGCCCGCGCCCAGGCGATCGAGCAACGCGGCGGTGATTCTTTCATGGAATACACGGTGCCGCAGGCGGTGATCCGCTTCAAGCAGGGCTTCGGCCGCCTGATCCGGCATCGGCGGGATCGGGGTGTGGTGTTGATCCTCGATACCCGGGTGGTGCGACGTGGTTACGGGCGGATGTTTTTACGCTCCCTGCCAGCGGCACGGGTGGTGCGTGGAACGAGTGATGAGGTCTTTGATGAAATCGGCCAGTTTTTTACTGAGGAAGGGTAAAAGAGTCGCGATAATGAAGCTGATCCTGAAGTTTATCTGCAGCCGTTGCTTGAGGATGCCCTGGCCGATCTGCTGAGAGCTCAGGGAGTCTTTTAAGGGATACCGTCGACAATTTGACAAGAGGTGCTTCTCGGCTATCTTTTAATGACAGGGATACAGGCAATCAACCCGGTCAAGAGGAGGTTTTTTATGCCACAGGAAATGAGACACCAGGAAGCGATCAGGATTGCTGTCGAACGGGAAAAGGAACTGATGTGCTTTTACCAGAAGGCGGCGGAGATGGTGACTGCCGGCGGCGGCCAGGAAGTTTTCGCGCGGTTGGCCAAGGAGAAAGAAGAGCATGTTGGTTTCTTCTTCCGCCATTATCGGGGTAAGGAATTCGGCACTCTGGAAGAGTTTGTTAAGGCCCCCTCTCCGTCGATCAAGCAGATCGACAAAGAGTTGAAAGGGGTGATTGATGCGCAGATGCACGAGCGCACGGCACGTGAAATCGCCATGAAGAAGGAGGAGCAACTGGAGAAAAGCCTGCGCAGTACGGCTAAACAGATTGTCGATCCGGGAGTGCGCACGATTTTTGACCAGATGGCTCAGGCGACGCGCAATCATTATGAAATTATTGAATCAGAGTATGCTCGTAAAATGGGCATGCCGCACGAAACAGATATCGATACCTATGTCAGGGAATAGGCTTTTTTGGGGGAATCCGTCGGGATCAATCTGAATAACAATTTATTTGTGACGCCGTTGGCTCGCACCAACGGCGTTTTTCTCTATTATCGCTTGTGGGGGGGATATGCGATCAATCAAGAATTGGCCGGCAGATGAGCGGCCGCGTGAAAAATTACTTGCTTCAGGCGCGGAAAAACTCACCGATGCCGAACTGCTGGCGCTGATTATCCGTACCGGCGACTCCGCCAGTCAACAGAGTGCTGTCGACTTGTCACGCAGTCTGCTGAGCCGTTTCGGCTCGCTGCGTCAGCTCTCCGCCGCCAGTATCAGCGAACTCTGCCAACAATCGGGCATCGGCCCGGCAAAAGCGGCTGAAATTCAGGCCCTGTTTCAGATCGCCCGCCGTTTCAGCGACACTCGCCTGCGACCGGGACAAGTCTACCGTTCATCTCAAGATGCTTTTCAACATTTTCACGAGCGACTTTGTGATTATCGAAAAGAGCTGTTTTTTGCCCTGTTACTCGACAGTAAAAACCGCTTGATCCGTGAAGTGCAGATTTCCGAAGGCAGTTTGAGTGCCAGCATCGTGCATCCTCGCGAAGTTTTTGCCCCGGTGTTGCGTGAATCAGCTGCGGCAGTCCTGTTTGTCCATAATCATCCCTCGGGTGATCCATCACC
>JADFVC010000152.1 GCA_015222355.1 Chloroflexota bacterium
ATGCCACCCTGCGTCAGCAGGAACTAGCTGACAACAGGTTGCCTCTCAACTTTGGCCTTCTGGTTGAAAACGGCATGATCGCCAGTGACAACCCGCATCAGGATGCCCATACGCTCTACCTGCAGGCGGCCAAGCAGGGCAACTATACCGCGATGCGTTCCCTCGGTCTGAAATACCATCAGAAGTCAGACTACGTGGCCGCCCAAAAGTGGTTGAGTCTGGTGGCAGAAGCAGGCAAGGAGACCGAACCCGCTTTGCTGCTGGGGGACTATTTCTACTACGGTAAAGGGGGAGTACTCAGCTACGAAAAGGCGATCCGCTGGTATCGGGTGGCTCTTAAAACCCAGAGAACCTTATGGGCCAGTGCCAGTGAGGACGAGCGATTGGCGGCAGAAGATGTCCCGATGGCACGTATTGATATGGCGATGCGTCAGCTACAGAAAAACTGCATGCGCGTTCCCATGACCCTGCATTACCGCATCAGCGGTAATGCCCGGCGTTATATCGTCCACACCGAGGATCGTCCGGAAGGGCCTATCGGTATCGTGGAAAAAACAGATGAAGGGATCAAGGCCCAGATTGACAATAGGATCACCCTGGCACAATCGATCCCGGCCCGCAGTAAATCTTTCCAGTCCATGAATGACGGAATGGAGTGGATGTTACATGCCTATGCCCGCAGCCGCTACGGCAGCTCCGCGAAGTTGAACTTCATACTGAAGCGCTGATTCGTCATATATACTTCCTCTTTTATCCGCCCGAAGTTCTCTGCGGCGGGTTCTTTGTTACGCATTAAGCCCCGGCAGGTATCCTTGCCGGGGCTTTTCTTCTCTTGACAAAAAATTTCATACTTACAGCGTCGCCGGTAATGGCCAGTCTTTCTCAAATCCTTCCGGATAAAAATTTTCTCTGGTGCGGTTGAAATAGCCGAATTGCAGCCGGGGAATGTCCTTTTTTAAGCGATCGAGCATCTTCTTCATGCCGATGCCCGCACCTTCAGCACCCATGGCATTCCAGTAGAGCTGGGGGTCGATACTCAGGTTACGCATTTGAATCATATCAACATCCGCCGACGCAATCAGTTCCAGCAGTTGTTCGATTTCATCATCACGATCATTCAGCCCCGGAAAAACCAGATAGTTGAGCATGGTGAACAGGCCGTTCTTTTTTGCCCGGTGGATAGAGTCGATCACGTCGGCAAAACGGTAGCCACGAGGGCGGAAATAAGCGTTGTAGAAATGTTCCTGTGCCGAGTTCAAGGAAACGCGTAAAGAATCGATACCGGCTTCAGCCAGCCTGTCTATGACGGCCGGGATGGAGGCGTTGGAGTTGAAGTTGATCGTGCCCCGACTGGTCTGACAACGCATCTCTTTCACCGCAGCGCAAATGGTATCGGCCTGTAAAATCGGATCTCCTTCACACCCCTGACCAAAGGAGACGATGGCATTTTCTGCAGTGTTCAAATGAGGAACGGCGACTTCACAGAGCTCTTGCACCGTTGGTACGAAGGTGAGACGTTCCTGACTTGACGGACAGCCATTGGATGCCTCCTGGAGGGAAAGACAGCCGACGCAGCTGGCATTGCAGGTCGGTGAACAGGGAAGAGGGGCTTCCCACCGACCGAAAAAGAGATTTTTCGCGGCAAAACAGTGATAATCCAACGCGCAGCGGGATAACTGCTCGATCAGGCGGTTATCCGGGCTCTCTGCGACTCGCCGGTGAACCAGCGGTTCCAGTTTACGGTCGTCAAAGTGTTCCGCCTGCCACTGCTGGTTACGATCTACCCGTACGGCGGCCACATAGAAACGTTCCTCTTCGAGGCACCAGCCAACCGCAGTGTATGACCAGAGGGTCAGTGCAACCTGTTTTTTCCGGTAATCCGCTGCCGGCAGCAGGGTGCGGGTAAAAGCCGGGGTGACGAAGGCGGAGACCGCCTGAATTTGTCCTCCACCCCAATCGTTGGGTAGTTTATCGGCGGTCACCTGTTGACCCGTGCGCCGATCATAGCCGATCGGTGGTGTGCCCGGAATGGTGAATAGACGACTGCCCTCCGGCAGCGGGATCAATTCATCCATCTCGGGGTGACGTACGGTCATGCCGTTCATCCCGGCCAGCAACAGTTCCGGATGCTCAAAGACCTCGCCGTTTTCATCGGCTACAACGGCAAGGATGGTTTTCTTTCGACTCATGCCCGCTCCTTTTCTCGACGGCGGAGCATAACACAGCTTCTGGAGAGGTGGAAGCTGTCAACGATCTCGACTTGAACCTTTATCCTCGATTGGGCTATCCTCCCGGTCATGCGCACTCTACTGACAACGTTACACAGTAAGTATATTCACGCCAGTTTGGCATTGCCATGCCTGGCCGCCTATTGTCATGACGACTGCGGTGAACTGCTGATCCGTGAATATACCGTTCATGAGCCGAAAGAATCGGTTCTGGCGCAGATTGTTGCTCTGGATGCCGAGGTGATTGCTTTTTCGGTTTACCTCTGGAATCGGCTGGCAACCCTGGAACTTGTCGCCTGTCTGAAACAGATCAATCCGGCGACAAGGATTGTCCTGGGGGGACCGGAAATCTCCTTCGAATCAGCATCCTTTTTTGACCGTCATCCGGTCGATGCATTGATCTGCGGTGAAGGGGAATTGCCGCTCCGGCACCTGTTGTCAGCTTGGCAGCATGGCCTGAATCCGACGGTGTTTCCAGGGTTGCGACTGCCGGACTCTCCGGAAGAAAACGGTCAGAGCTTGTTTGCTGATCTTGACCGTCTGCCATCTCCTTTTGCGGCCGGCCTGGTTGATTTGTCGCGCGGGTTGATTTATTACGAAAGCAGTCGTGGTTGCCCTTATACGTGCAGTTTTTGTATGAGTTCGCTGGATGAGCGGGTGCGCTCATTTTCCATGGGGAGAATTTGTGCTGATTTACAATTGTTGATGGAGAAGCGGGTTAAACAGATCAAGTTTGTCGATCGGACCTTCAACTATCATAATGAGCGCAGCCGTGAGATCTTCCATTTGATTCTGCAGCATAACCAGAGCAGCCATTTTCATTTTGAGATCGGTGCCCATCTGCTTGATGAGGAGACCCTGCAACTGTTGGAAACTGTTCCGAAAGGAATGTTTCAGTTTGAAATCGGTGTGCAATCAACGTTGCCGAAAACATTGCAGCAAGTCGGTCGACAGGCATCGTTGGAGCGGTTGGCGGAAAATGTGCGTCGTTTGCAGTCGGTCGGAAATATTCATCTGCATCTTGACTTGATTGCCGGGTTGCCGGGTGAAGATTACCGGCAGTTTCTCGGTTCAATCAACTGGACGGCAGCCCTACAGCCTGACCACCTGCAAATTGAGCCGGTCAAATTGTTACCCGGCGCGCCACTCCGTACTCAGGCGAAAGACCTTGGGATGTCCTTTGATCCTTATCCTCCCTATGCCGTTCTTCGTTCAACAGACCTTGATTACACTGATTTGGAACGTCTGCGCGGTATCGGGCGCTTGCTTGATTTATTCGTCAACAGCGGCCGATTTACACATCTGTTGCCGGTGCTGAGCCATTCTTTTAACGGTTTGGCCGAGTTTCTCGATGATCTTGACAGCTTCTGGCGAGAACACCACTATTATCGGCAGAGTCGTTCCTTACGTGACCTCTCTCTCTTGCTTGATGATTACCTGCATGAGCGGTTTTCGGACAAGACGCTGCAACAATGCCGAGAGCTGCTGGGTAGAGATTTTGCCCGGCACGAGCGGGTCGTCAGTGGTTCTGCTCCCGGATTTTTTAATGTCAGGCTGACAGAGGAAGAGATGACTCAGGTACGGCAGCGGGTTAAGCAGGCGGTCTCGGCGATGGAGCGCAGCGGCAAAATTCAGTATTTTTCCGCTGTATTTGAAGAGCTTCCAGACCTTCCGGGGAGAACCGTGTTGATCTTTTTATAC
>JADFVC010000153.1 GCA_015222355.1 Chloroflexota bacterium
ATCGTGCCACCACCTCTTCATCGGATGGACTGTCGCGCATATCGCCCAAGATATGCTTGAGCTTCCCTGGCGCCAAACCATTCTCCCATATCAGGAACGCCCCCCACCCCGGTCCGTTTACACGTGATGATCAAGAATAAAAGAATGTGAGGTAATCATTATGAAACCCTACCCGAAACGCCCCCAGTGCCGCCGGTTTGGCCTCCCTGGGTTATTCTATAGTTCCGCGGGTGACAGAAAAACGGTCGCGGCTACCAGACTCATGTTTCTGGCCCACGTCAGGTAAGCCGTGGTTAGGTGTTCAACTCCACCAATGTTAAAAAATAACAAGTTCTACAATAACTTGCAAGTCCAATAATACATATTACAACCCACGTTGATCGTGGGTTTCTGGCACATCGAGCCCCCATGCCCCATGTTGGTAAGGAGCACCACATAGAAAACACTAAATCTCCGTAGTTTTCGTCTTGCGGTTACTCGTTTTTCTGCGTATACTTGGTCGGGCCCAAGGGTCGCGGGCAACGGTGCTCATATGGACATGGTATCGATATTAACCAATTGCCTGATAGGAATAGGCAGAATTCGTCAGATAGTAAGCATATATTAGGAAAAGATATCTAGCGTTCGATGGTCAACAGTTTCCCTTAGAGCGAATTGTACTGCTGATTCTTACAAGAAAACGACGATGGAGATGATATTATGGAAAATCCGGATTTGAGATTATTCGAACAATTTGCTTCAGATTTCATACAGGGTTACCAAGATTACGTCACGTCCAGCTTTGACGATGCAGATGTACCGGATTATTTTCGCTTTTACAAGGCCAATCCGACAAATGTGGTTTTTCTTCGAGATCAGGAAGGAGCACATGCTATCGTCTTTGATCCAAAAACCACTAAACCTGCGTTCAGAACGATTGACCAAAATATCTCGATACCTTTCTCTTTTGTAGCTGCGCGTGAAATCCCGATCTATCGTATTGGTACCGGCAACATAAGAAACCTTGATGCCAAACAGCTAGGTATGGAAAGAGCAATTCTGGACCACCGCGTCGGATTAGCGTTCCCCCGTCACGAGATTGAAAAATCCTCAAGCCTTTCAGGCAGGCCTGATCACATCCAAAATGAAGCAGTGGATATCGCTGATTTCCTTGATGGATTTCTCGCGCAGCTTCGCCCTTTGCAGGAGTTGAAGCATCTGCGCAACCTAAAAAATGTCGTCGAGAAACTCAAACTCATGCATCATGTGGAATTGGCGGCAATTGTCCTATCGTGCCTAGTATTAGCATTACACTTATTTGGCGTTATACCGGCATTCAACACTCATTGAGGTAACGCACGAAAGAAGCCTAAGGAGGTAATTATGTCACACAAGTTTGTAGCCTATGGCCAAATACTTGATGAATTCGTAATTGGCAATTTATGGCGAATGACGGCCAATCAATTCCCTGCTGACTTCAAGATTAGAAATATCAGCGTTTTCCTCCAGTCTTCTCTCGCCGGTATGCGTCGTGGAGGCCGGTCCCGCTTGAGTTTCCATATTGATTCCGGCCAAATTTCAGATGTTAGCCCGTGGATACAATCGACCCTCAAGTATTTTGATCGGTCACCCCATGCTGATGTCGCCTATTGCCACCCGGAGAGCCAGCTTGTCAGTTACAGTTATCGTCTTGCCGGTGATTTCATCGAAGAGAAACTTATGGACAAGTTGGCGGACAACCTTGAAGA
>JADFVC010000154.1 GCA_015222355.1 Chloroflexota bacterium
CCTCTTCCAATGACGACAGATCTTGATCGGGCAGAGCAAACATCAGGTCAAGGCTCAGATTGTTGAACCCGGCTGCACGTGCGGCAATAACACTGTCTTGAGCCTGATCTGCGGTATGGATTCTGCCAAGCAGCTGTAAGTGTTGATCGTTGAGCGATTGTATGCCGAGAGACAGGCGGTTGACTCCCGCCTGTCGATATCCCCTTAACTGATCCAG
This sequence comes from Chloroflexota bacterium, assembly GCA_015222355.1. Taxonomy (GTDB): domain Bacteria; phylum Desulfobacterota; class Desulfuromonadia; order Desulfuromonadales; family Geopsychrobacteraceae; genus Malonomonas. The sequence continues at coordinate 218 of JADFVC010000154.1, forward strand.
GTCAACGGTCCCTGGATTGGCTTCCAGGGTGATCTCGGCATTTTTATCTATGTCGAAAGTCCCTTTGATGTTTTTGAGCAGACTTCCTATTTGCTCTGCAGAAAGGAGGGATGGTGTGCCGCCACCGAAAAAGATGGTTTCAAGTGGAGGATTGTGGGGAAATTTTTGTTGCAAAATCCGGATATTGAGATTCAGCAGTTCAACATATTCATCAAGCTGTTTTTGGGAACCGGCTTGGGAAAAGAAATCGCAATAAGGACACTTACTGGAACAGAACGGGATATGCAGATAGAGCGAGCTCATTAGTTCATAAAAATCCCCCCTGACATCAGGGGGATAGGAATCAATTGAAGTAGAGCAACGACATGACCGCAACGAAAAGCACGGCCAGAAAAACACTGCCACCGATCGGATAGGCGAGAGCCTTGGTTCGATGATCTATCTCTTTATTGCGGCGATCAACCTGTTTGTCGTCACCACTAACTTCTGCCATCAGTTGGACAACATACTTCTGCACGTATCGCGATGGATCGAGGAAAAATCGATTAAGCAGGCTCGGAACTTTCTGAGCAAATATCCGATCGCCGAAGTCATTCAGGCTGTTGAAAATCTTGTCACAACCGGAGAAAAACAACCGTCCGCCCTTGCGGTAGAACCAGTCAGTGTCAATAGAGATGGTTCTGGTACGCTTCAAAAGCGGCAGCAGCAGGAAGAATGCCAGGGCCGAGAACATCAGCAGTTGAAACTGGTTGAGGGTATGCTCGAACCCGTAGGCATGAAACTCGACCGGGTAGGGAAGGATATCGTAAAGCGGCTGCGGATAAACCCCCAGAAAAATGCAGATAAAGGAAAGAAAGGCCATGGCCAGCAACATATGCTTGGGTGGTTCACCTGGCCGCAGTCCGTTATCTTTGGCAAAAAAGACAAAATAGGGAAATTTAATTCCGGCATGCAGGAACACTCCGGCCGAAGCAATTTCAAGAATCAGCCAGACCCAGAAAAATCCTTCATGGACCCCGGCTTCTATAATCATCGGCTTACTGGTGTAGCCTGACAGAAAAGGGAAGCTCGAGATAGCCAGCGCCCCAACGGTGCCGAAAATCATCGTTAGAGGCATGGTCTTATAGAGCCCTCCCAGGTCGGTACACTTACTCTTGCCGGTCAGGTAGAGCACCGACCCGGCACTCATCCAGAGCAGTGCCTTATAGATAATATGAGCAAAAGCGTGGGCCACAGCCCCGCTGATCGCCAGGGCCGTACCGATCCCGATCCCGCAGATCATGAACCCGACCTGGTTCATGATCGAATAGGCCAGGATGCGGCGCATATCATTTTCCAAGATGGCGTAAATAATCCCGTAAATAGCCATGAAACAGCCAACGGCGATGAGGATCTCCCAACCTGCGAAACCACGGATCAGGGTATATACAGCGGTTTTGGTGGTATAGGCCGTCATGATGACACCACCGGTAACAGTTGCCTCAGGGTAGGCATCTGCGAGCCACGCCGAAATCGGAGGTGCGGCGGCATTGATTAGAAAACCTATCAGGATCAGATAAGTCGGCAGACCTTGCAGACTAAAGCCGTCGAAGGCAACTGAGCCGGTGGCATTCACCTGCAACAGGATCCCGGCCAGTAGGCACAAGCCGCCAAAGATATGCACCATGACATAACGAAAGGCTGCTCTGTAGGCTTTTTCGGTTTTGCGCGCCAGAACAAGAAAGGTGGAAGTGATCGCCATCACTTCCCAGAATAGGTAAAGAGAGATCAGGTCAGCAGCAAACACCGCCCCGAGAGCGGCACCAATGTAGACGAGTGCCGCAGTATGCTCGTAACGGCTCTTTAGGTGCAGGGCAAACAAAAAGCAGGCAAAGGCGTTAATGGTGAACACGTAGCCGAAGGCCTTGCTCAGCTTATCAACCCTGAGTAGATGCAGGTCAAACCCGAACAGCTCATAGCCATAGAAAGTACCTGGTGTCAGCTGGGTGATGACCAGAAACGCGGTAGCGGGAACCAGCAGAATCAGGATTTTTCGGCCCAGCAGCGGCAACACCCAGAGCAGCAGGGCTCCAGCAAGAAACAGTAGTGACGGGTGCAGGCTAGCTGTCATAATAGTCCTCTTTCCGCTTCAGCACGAACCCGAGCAACTTGGAAACCAGAATGATCACCACGCAGGAGGCAAAACCGACAAATGCATAAAATCCTGGCCAGGCCTCTACAGGGGAAAAGAGGCTGTGCTTGTGGATAAAGAAATCGGGAATCACCAGCAGGACCAAGACAATATAAAAGCCGATCTTTAATCGCTTGATATTCTGCGCATGATCGAACCAGGTCCAGACTTCCGGCTTTTTATTTTCAGGGTCCATAACTTACCTCAGTTTAAGGAAACAGGGCCAGGCGGGCCAACCGGAGGAAAATATCCGGATAGAAAAACAGCGCCAGTGACGCACAGGCGGTCACCGACAACGGGACCAGACAGAACAGCGGCGCTTCCTTAATTCCCTCCTCAAAAACCGGGCCAGCCGGTTTAGCGAAGAAGCCACGGTAGACAATCGGCAGGAAATACGCCGCGTTGAGCATTGTACTGGTCAGCAGCACAACCAACAGAATCATTTGGTCACTGCTGACCGCGCCAAGCACCAAGTTCCATTTGCTGATGAACCCACCGAGCGGTGGCATACCGATAATACTGATCGATCCAAACATGAATGCCAGATAAGTGATCGGCATGCGTCGGCCGAGCCCATCCATCTGGCTGATATATTTTTTTCCCGCTGCAATATAAATCGCTCCGGCACAGAAGAACAGAGTGATCTTGCCGAAGGCATGCATGGCGATATGCAGCAGCCCGCCAGTCATGCCGACAGCTGTCAGCATTCCGGCACCGAGAATCATGTAGGAAAGCTGGCCAATGGTTGAATAAGCCAAGCGCCGCTTCAGGTTATCCTGAGTTAAAGCGATCAGTGATGCAACCAGGATGGTAATCGAGGCCAAGGTGGTAATGACCCAACCCAGGTTGACCGCCAACAGCTGTTCCGGACCGAAAATATGGAAGATGACCCGCAGGATTGAAAAGACGCCGACCTTGACAACGGCAACACCATGCAGGAATGAACTGACCGGTGTCGGTGCCACCATGGCTGCCGGTAACCAGCCGTGGAACGGCATCAACCCTGACTTGGCAAAGCCGAACAGGAACAGAACCAGGACCAGTGCAAGGGTTTGCGA
>JADFVC010000155.1 GCA_015222355.1 Chloroflexota bacterium
ACATTGACGCGGATTTCCGGTTTTGCTTTGGAAAAATCGTCCTTAAGATCAACGAGCCCGGGAACCTCTTTGATCAACTGCTTCGTTGCTGTCACCAGACGATCAAGCACCTGGATCTCTTCACCGCTGATTTCGATATTGACCGGCGGCCCGGTTGGCGGCCCTTCTTCCTGTTTTTCGACCTTGAATTCGGCCCCTGAAAGTGGACCGACAGCTGTGCGCAGGCGATCGAGAATATTGCGGGAATCATCCTGCCGATCTTCCCGATCCAGGAAATCGAGAGTGATGCGACTGAGGTTCGATTGCGCACTCCCCCCTCCTCCCTGGTCACTGCTCGACGTACCAACCTCTGAGATCACAAAACAGATATCTTGTTCTTCGGCGGCAAAACCCTCAACGTGCAGAGCCAGCTCATTACTCGCTGCCAGGTTGGTTCCTTCCGGGGCTTTGATTTCGATAATAGCCCGGTTCGGTTCAGTCTCTGGAAACAGCTCAACACCATGCCCGAAAACGGCATAAGCAGCGACGATCCCAGTCAAAATCACAAATGAGAACAGCACAACCAGCAAGCGATGCTGCAGCGCGAACTGCAATATCCGGCTATAGAAATAAATAATTTGCGTCGGGCTTTTTTCTTTCACCTCAGCCTTTTTACTGAGTGACATGAAATGACCACAGAGTGTCGGGTTGATCACCAAAGCGACAAAAAGGGAGGCTGTGAGCGTAATGATCAGTGTTAAAGGCAGGTATTTCATGAATTCGCCGATGATTCCCGGCCAGAAGATCATCGGTAAAAAGGCACAGATCGTTGTCACTGTTGAGCTGATGACGGGCCAGCCAACCTCGGAGGCAGCGCTTTTTGCCGCATCGACCGAAGTTTTCCCCTCCTGCATGTGGCGATAAATATTTTCGACAATCACGATGGCGTTGTCGACCAGCATCCCCAAAGCCAGCATCAGGCTGAACAGCACAACCATATTCAGGGTAATTCCCAACAGTTGCAGGACGGCAAAAGAAAGCAGCATGGAAAATGGGATTGCCAGCGCAACGAAAAACGAATTGCGAAAACCGAGAAACATGAACAGAACAATCACCACCAGGATCAGGCCGGTGATGATGTTGTTTTCCAGTTCAGACACCATACTCCGGATATCTTTTGCCTGATTCAGAGTCACCGACAGCTCGATGCCGGGTGGCAGCTCTGCTTCGGCAAGTTTAAGCAGTGCGAAAACCTGATCAGCAACTTCGATGATGTTGGCACCGGTGCGTTTTTTTATCGCCAGAGAAACGCTTTGCTTGCCATTCACGCGAGCGCGACTGGTACGATCCTCAAATGAATCGAAAATTCGCGCGATATCCTTAAAGTAGACAATCCGCCCATCACGTTCGGTCAGTACCAGGCTGTCAATTTCAGCCGGGTCGGTAAATTCACCGGGTATGCGCAAGAGATATTTTCCCCGCCCGATATCGATACTCCCGCCCGGGATATTGACATTCTCCTGTTGAATCGCGCGAATCACCTCGCTCAAGGAGATCCGATAGGCAGAGAGACGGTCAGGATCGAACTCGACCCGAATTTCGCGCTGTCGTCCTCCGGTAATGACCACATCAAGCACACCGGTGATCTGCTCAATCCGGTCTTCCAATACTTCTCCGACCTTTTTGAGTACCGTCTCATCGGCTTGTCCGGAAACCGCGACCATCAAGATCGGGAACTCCGACAAATTAATTTCCAGAATTGAAGGATCGTTTTCGAGATCCTTCGGCAGGTCACCCTTGGCCTGATCAACCTTGTCCCGAACCCATTGCATGGCTTTGTCGATATCGACATCAGGGATAAATTCTATGGTGATCATTGAGGAACCTTCGGCACTGACCGACCGTATTTCCTCGACATCCTTGAGCCCTTTGAGCTTGCGTTCAATCGGATGGGTAATCAAACTCTCGATATCGCCCGAAGTCACCCCTTCGTAGGGAGTGACGACCAGGACCACCGGGATAGTAATGTCGGGAGTGGATTCACGCGGCAGGACAATATAGCTGTAGATACCGACGATCAGAATAATCAGCATGAGCGCAAAGACCGTACTACGGCGATCAATGGCGGCATTGGAGATCAGCATTTTTATCTCTCCTCCACCTGAACCCTGGCACCGTCAATCAATAATTGCTGCCCGCTGACGATCAGATGCTGACCCGCTGACAACCCGGAGGTAATCACAATGCGCCGGCCGACTGAGCGACCGGTTACGACCTTCAACCGGCGAGCAATGCCCTGATCTTCGACATAGACCAGTTTCTCCCCTTCACGATCAAGAACAGCGTAGAGAGGAGCAGTAATAACTTGAGTCA
>JADFVC010000156.1 GCA_015222355.1 Chloroflexota bacterium
CCGTCACCAGCGCTCCAACCAGTGCACCACTGAAGCGGTTGGAGGTCAGTCGGGCAAGAATATTCTGCATCCTTGCTCCGGCAGCCGCCTTCAAACCATCGGTCAGCTGTTCCATGCCGAGCAGAAAGAGTGCTAAGCCGCCAAAGACCCCCATAGTCATACCGCCCCAGGACAAACCTGGTGAGAGGGCGTCTGCAGCAAAAACGGCAAACGGAAAACATACTGCGGCCACCAGGGCAAAAAAATAAATTCGTAGACGGGTTGGGTTGGAGAAACTGCTGACTCTCATTCAGGCTCCTGACCGGCAAATTCAACTCATCAATTATAACCGATCCTGAGAGAAACTTGAGTGAGAGTTAATAAAATATCAGGAACGCCGGCGAAAGGCACAAAAGAGAGCGATTGAGTAACCGCAAGAGAGTAACAAGCACGCTTGGGCCATCAGGTCACCGAAGCGGGTATAAAAGGTCGCTGCATGACCAAGCCCCACCCGACCGCTGAGTTGCTCCGTCGTAAACAAAGAGCTGGCCTGGGTCACCGTACCGGACGGGGAGATGAAAGCGGATATCCCGGTATTGGCCGAGCGGACCAGCCAGATCCGGTTTTCTATCGCCCGAAAGCGGGTCATTGCCAGGTGCTGGTAAGGGGCGGAAGAATAACCGAACCAGGCATCGTTGGTCAGGTTGACCAACAGGTCAGCTCCCTGCCGAACGTAGGCGCGGGCCAGTTCGGGAAAGATTGCTTCGTAGCAAATCAGCACCCCCAACTTGTGACCATTTATTGGCAGAGGGTTGACTTCGCCCGGAACGAAATCACCAACACCGACGACCAGCTTATTGATAAACGTCAGCAGACGGCCGAAAGGGACATATTCACCGAAAGGGACCAGATGGATTTTATCAGAGGATCCCGACTCCTGCCCCTCCGGAGTCAGCAAATAAGCCCTGTTATAATAGTCGAACCGCTGCTCATCAATCTGTTGGTAAGCCGGGCTACCGACCAATAGATAGGTGTTCAACTGACCCGGCAAAGCACGCACCCGAGCCGCCAGGGGAATTTCTTCCTGCAGAAAAAAGGGCGTTGCGGCCTCAGGCCAAATCAACAGATCAGGATTATTCTCTGCCGCCAGTTCGGAAAGTCGCTGATATCGGTCAACTGTCGACTGCCGATATTCCGGGCTCCATTTGACGGCCTGATCAATGTTCCCCTGCACTATAGCAACCTGGAGCTGCTGATCCCGCTGATCCAGCGGTTGGCTTTCTCGCCAGACACCATAACCGAAATGACTGATCGACATCAGCAGCGTTCCTGCTATGCCCAACCAGGCCAAACGGCTTTTCGATTCACTCAGTATCCAGGCGAGGGCGCAGTTCACTGCCACCAGCAGCAAGCTGACCCCGTAAACACCGGTGACATCGGCACTTTGAATTGCCAGAGAAAAATTCTGCTGGGAATAACCGAACAACGCCCAAGGGAAACCGGTCAACAACAGGCCCCGCAGATATTCAAGAGCAACCCAAAGCGGCGGCAAAGTCAACAGGTACGGCAGCTTGAACTGTCCCTTCAGATGACAGGCCAGCCAGGTTGCGACGGCAAAATACAGGGAAAGGTAGAGGATCAGAAACAGGTATGCGAGCAGGGAAAAAAACAGGTTCAAACCACCATAGGTGGTCATCACAATATTCAACCAGTAGAGAAGCGTGGCGAAAAACGCACAACCACAGGCAAAACCTGAAGCAAAAGGACGTCGCTGCATCACCAACAGCAGGGGAATCAGGGCAACCCAGGCCAACGGATATAGATCAGGGCGTGGAAAGGCCGACGCCATCAACAGGCCGGACGTCACGGAGGCTATCAAACTGCGATCAAGACGAAACATCGGGATCAATGTGGCTCAGTCGCCACTTCGTTGACCGGAGGGAAGACCCGTAATTGTCGGATCGCCCGCTGATTACCGACAACCACCAGCATCTCGAGCGTGTCGATTTTCATCCGTTCCCCAACGGCCGGAACCCGGCCAAGATGCTCCACCACATAACCGCCGACCGTGTCAAACTTTTCCCGTTCCACTTCGATCTCAAAGTATTCTTCAAACTCTTCAATATTCAAGCGACTGTCAATCAGCACAGAACCGTTCGGTTCCTCAACCAGCCACTCATCTTCCAGGTCGTATTCATCCTGGATATCACCGACAATTTCCTCAATGAGATCTTCCATGGTCACCAAACCGGAAGTGCCCCCGTACTCATCGATGACGATCGCAATATGCACCCGGGTTTCACGAAATTCCCGCAACAGGTCACTGACTGGTTTCGACTCGGGAACCAGACAGGGAGGCCGCAGAACGTCATCAAGCGGAAGTTCATCAAGCGGCTGCCCCCAGAAGCGGAGCAGGTCTTTGGCGTAAACCAGGCCGATGATATGGTCGTTATTCCCCCGGTAAATGGGAATGCGGGAATGCCCTGACTGGAGAATCACCTTGAGGATGGTACTGAGCGGTTTTTCCGCATCGATACAAACCATGTCAGTTCGCGGCACCATCACTTCACGGACAATGGTTTCATCCAACTCCAGGATCGACTGAAGCATGTCCCCCTCATCTTCGTCAATGATCCCTTTTTGCTCAGATGCGTTAATCAGGTTTTGCAGTTCTTCTTCTGAGCTGGCCTCCGGTCGTCTGAGAAACAGGCCGAGCAAGCGCTTTGTCCAGCCGGAGGACTCCTGAGAACGATCTTTTTCCACCCGCGACACCCTCACTTCCCTGAGTTCAACCGATAACCTTCAGCAGATAAACATTCCTGCTGTAAAATAGTAAAGATTTCCTGTTCACGTGCTTCCATCTGCCGAGCTTCCGCTTCGGTCCCCCGATCATGGTCATAACCAAGCAGGTGAAGAACACCGTGCAACAGCAAAAACACCAGTTCATGTTCAAACGGGATATTTGCCTCAGCGGCATCAGTTGCCGCCCGCTCCGCAGAAATCACCACATCCCCCAGCAGTAACGGCTGCAGACCCTTTCCTTCCCCTTCCTGCATGGCAAAAGAAATAACGTTGGTCGGCCGGTCATGTTGCAGGTAATCACGGTTGATCTTCTGAATCCCGACATTATCGAGAATCAGGATCGACAGTTCCGCCTCAGGATATCCCGAGACGCTTAAGATCTTCTGCGCTATCTTTCGCAGGGGACGTTTCCGAATCTTTAATGTCCCTTGCCGATTCTCTATCTGAATTCTCACTCTTAACTTTCACCTTTTCAGGTTCTGCCTCTTTTATATTTTTCTCGTTCTTTTCCCGGACAATGTGCACCGGTTCCGGGTAATCAACCCGCTGATGGAAAGAACCCGCCAGCACCCGGTTAAAACTCTTGGCAATCATGTGCAGGTCTTTTAAGGTCAAATCACACTCATCAAGCTGCCCGTCAATAAAAATATTATTGATCAGCTTCTGCACCATCCCCTGCACTCTCGCCGGAGTCGGGTCAATCAGGGTTCGGCTGGCGGCTTCAATCGCATCGGCCAGCATGATCAATGCCGCCTCGCGGGTCTGTGGCTTGGGCCCGAGATAGCGGTAATCCCGCTCAGACGGCTGTAGCATCCCCGGTTCCACCTGGTTTTTGGCCCGATCGTAAAAGAATTTGATCAGCGCGGTGCCGTGATGCTGCTGGATGATATCGATCAATTCCGGGCCCAGCTTGTGCTCACGCGCCAGCTCGACCCCATCCTTGACATGCGAAGTCAGAATCAGGGCACTCATTGATGGTGCAAGCTTGTCATGCTTGTTGCGCTGACCGCCAGCGTTCTCAATGAAGTAGAGCGGCTTCTTGATCTTGCCGATATCATGGTAATAGGCCGCAACCCGCGCCAACAACGGATTGGCATTAATCGCCTCAGCCGCCGACTCAACCAGGTTGCCGACCAGGATCGAGTGATGATAGGTTCCCGGCGCTTCGACCATTAACTGACGTAAAATCGGCGAGTTCATATTCGCCAGTTCCAGCAGTTTAACATCGGTGGTGTATTTGAAAATCGCTTCGACCAGCGGAATGGTCCCGGTGACAAAAACTGTACTGAGCAGACCACCAAAAAGGCCAAAACAGATTTTCCAGAGTAACTGCAATTCGAACGAACGACCGGCCAGGAAATGGATGCCGATCAGCAGGGCAGCATTGGCTAATCCCACCCACATTCCGGCACGGTAAATACTCGAGCGTTCCTGACAACGACGAACGCCATGGGCACCAACCAGACTGCTGATAAAGGCCAATAGCACCATGAACAAACTGTTCCCGAACAACACCCCGACCAGGATCGAGCTGCTGATCGCAAACATCAGGGCCGTTTCAGAATTGAGGACGATTCGCACCAGCATGGCCCCCAAAGCAAAGGGGATCGCGTAGAAATAAGCGGATGAATCGATATAAGAAAAGGTGTTTCCAAGCGCTGTGGCGATGAAAATTGAAACCTTGATCAGGACAAACAAGGCTAAAAACACCGCCGCTAAAAACAGCAGATCGCGCGAATCGGGACGGAACTTGCGAATATTTCCACGGGCGAAATAAAAACCGACATAGATCAACAGCAGGATACAGACCAGCAGGCCCAAGGCGGTCGGCAAACTGCGGCTGTCCCGTCCGGACGCGCGAATAGCACGCAGTCTGAGAATCTGGTCGGAGGTCACCCGCTCCCCCTCGCGAACGATCATCTCCCCTTTTTTAACCTGAAAAAGAACCGGCTTAACCGCATCTCGCGCCTGCTGGCGACGCGCTTTCGTTTCCCCTTCGTTGTATGAAAGACTCGGCCGCAACTGCTGCTGAACCAGCTTTAAAAGAGTCTGTTGTTGAACGGAGGTCAGCCCAGAGATTTCACTCAGCAGCCTTTTCGCCTGCTCCATGGCTTCATTCAAGCCGATAGTTCGTGCAAGAAGTTTCTTCGGCAGGTCTTCACCGTTGGCCTGGTCACGCAGCAGAATCGGCTGTTCGCGGTCAACATTAAAAACCTGCAGGCTGGCAACGATCGGCCGGTCAAAAACCGGCAACAATAAATTGGCGACCGAGTCCGGGATGTGCTGATCAACCGGCAGTTTGAGCAAAGCCTGGAATTCAACCAGAGTCAGCGGCACACCGAAATCAGACTCTAACTGGGGCAGCAGGCCTTCATGATTGGGCATTTCGAGGGTATTTTGCTGTTCCAGCAGGAGGGTCAACCCGCGACGTATCCGTTCCACGGCCCGGGGACCGGCAGCGGTTTGATAATCATAAACAGGAGGAACTGAAACCCATGCCTCTTCCTGTTTGGCATGGGTTAACGGAATGTCCTCAACGAGCAAATCACGCGGTGATTTGATGTCGCGGGAGGCGATATCTCCAGGGGCATGATAGTCGGGGATAAAACCACCCTTAGGGATGATAATCAATGTCAGCAGCAGGGCAACAGCAAACAACAGCCAACCCCTCAAATGAGGGTTACTGAGGTTCCGCAGGCCCTGAACACCATTGCCGAATATCGCGGCACGGCCTTGGCGCACTTTTTCCTGTTCTTCCTTGGTCATAAAACCTCACTGCCGTCTGGCGACAGAGCTCATCCGTTGAGTCGACGGTCCACTTTCAGCACCCGACGATCGGCCACCTGATAAGCCTGGACAATCGCCCGAACAATCGGGTGACGGACCACATCGACATCGGTGAAATAATTAAACGAGATCCCCGCAACCCCTTCGAGAATTTCAATGGCATGCAGCAACCCGGACTGGGTGTCCCGTGGTAGATCGATCTGGGTGATATCGCCGGTAATCACTGCCCGGCTGCCGAACCCGAGGCGCGTCAGAAACATTTTCATTTGTTCAGCGGTGGTGTTCTGTGCTTCGTCAAGAATCACAAAGGCATCGTTCAGCGTCCGACCGCGCATAAATGCCAACGGCGCAACCTCCACAACCCCGCTATCGACCATTTCGCGAGCCTTCACCAGATCGACCATATCGTAGAGAGCATCGTAAAGCGGCCGCAGATAAGGATTAACTTTCTCCGCCAGATCCCCCGGCAAAAAGCCAAGTTTTTCTCCCGCCTCAACCGCCGGGCGCACCAGCATGATCCGGCTGACCTCTTTGCGCATCAGTGCCGCCACCCCCATCGCCATTGCCAGATAGGTTTTTCCGGTACCCGCCGGGCCGATCCCGAATACCACATGATTCTGCCGGATATTATCGATATAGGTTTTCTGAGCCAAGCTTTTCGGCGCGATGATTTTTTTGCGGGCCGAAACAAAAACCGTATCAAAAAAGATATCTTTCAGATGGGTTGAAGAATCCGCGGAGAGAATCCGGATGGCATAATCGATATCGGTCGGATAGAGCGGCATTCCGTCGTGCAGTAAGGCACAAAGTTCTTCCAGCAGGCGATAGCCGACTTGAACCTGTGCCTGTTCCCCAGCCAAGGTCAGGACAGTCCCCTTGCTGCCGAGGCGGATACCAAGTGATTTTTCGATCTGTTTGAGATGCTTATTCTGTTGGCCGAACAGTTGCGCGGCCAAAGCCGCATCGCCAACATCAAACTGTTCGCGAGGACTCATACGCAGTTCGCACCTGAAATTGAGAGTTGTTCACACCGAAAACCCTAGCACCAAAACCATACAAATGCAATAGATGACTCTCGCTCCCCAAATCTGTCAGCCGCCCTTTATCCAAAAGGTGCGGGTGGCAGATTGGAGTGAAGCCTAACTCTTGCGGCCCACCCTGGCAAAATGCTATACAGTCGCAGTTCGTCTGCGTAGCAGATTATCTTTATGACATAAAAAGGACCGTGGCCATGAGCGAAGACACAAAGAAAATCATCTACTCGATGATGCGGGTCAGCAAGCATTACAACAAGCAACCGATCATCAAGGATATCTCTCTCTCCTATTTTTACGGCGCTAAAATCGGCGTACTCGGCCTGAACGGCTCGGGAAAATCGACCCTGCTGCGAATCATGGCTGGTGTTGATAAAGAGTTCAACGGCGAAGCGGTCCTCTCGGCAGGCTACAGCGTCGGATTTCTGGAGCAGGAACCACAGCTCGACGACAACAAAACCGTCCGCGAGGTGGTCCAGGAAGGGGTCCGGGAAATCGTCGACCTGTTGGCCGAATTTGAAGAGATCAACAACGCCTTTGCTGATCCCGACTGCGACATGGACAAGCTGCTGGTCCGGCAGGCTGAGGTGCAGGACAAGCTCGACGCCGCCGATGCCTGGGATCTCGATTCGCGGCTGGAACTGGCGGAAGAAGCTTTGCGCTGCCCGCCACCGGAGACGTCGATCAAGATCCTTTCCGGCGGTGAAAAGCGCCGGGTGGCACTCTGTCGCCTGCTGCTGCAGAAACCGGACATCCTGCTACTCGACGAACCGACCAACCACCTCGATGCCGAAACCGTCGCCTGGCTGGAGCAGCACCTGCAGCGCTACCCCGGCACTGTCATCGCGGTCACCCACGACCGCTACTTTCTCGACAACGTTGCCGGCTGGATTCTCGAACTGGATCGCGGCCACGGCATCCCCTGGAAAGGGAACTACTCGAGTTGGCTGGAACAGAAACAGGAGCGGCTGCGCAAAGAAGAAAAAACCGAAAGTAAACGCCAGCAGACCTTGCAGCGCGAACTGGAGTGGATTCGCATGTCACCCAAGGGGCGTCACGCCAAAGCGCAAGCACGGATCAATTCCTACGAAAAACTGCTCGGCAACGAGGGACTGGAAAAAGAGCAAACCCTCGAACTTTACATTCCGCCAGGCCCGCGTCTGGGCGGGATCGTTGTCGAGGCCAAGAAGGTCAGCAAGGCCTTCGGCGAACGACTGCTGATTGACAATTTGAGTTTCAACCTGCCTGCCGGCGGGATCGTCGGCGTGATCGGCCCCAACGGTGCCGGCAAATCGACCCTGTTCAAGATGATCACCGGCCAGGAGCAGGCGGACAACGGCAGCTTTAAAGTCGGCGAAACGGTCAAACTCGGCTACGTCGACCAGAATCGCGAGCTGGACGGCAGCAAGACGATTTTTGAAGAGGTGACAGGCGGTCAGGACTTCATCCAGCTTGGCAGCCAGTCGGTCAACGCCCGCGCCTACGTGGCTCATTTCAACTTCTCCGGCAGCGATCAGCAGAAAAAGGTCGGCGTCCTCTCCGGCGGCGAGCGTAACCGGGTCCATTTGGCAAAGATACTGCGCGAAGAGACCAACGTGCTGTTGCTCGATGAGCCGACCAATGACCTCGACGTCAACACCTTGCGAGCCCTTGAAGAGGGCCTGGAGAACTTCGGCGGCTGCGCCGTGGTGATCAGCCACGACCGCTGGTTCCTCGACCGCATCGCCACCCACATTCTTGCCTTCGAAGGGGATTCACAGGTGGTCTGGTTTGCAGGGAATTACTCGGAGTACGAAAAAGACCGAAAAAGACGCCTCGGCAAGGATGCCGACCAACCACACCGCATCAAGTACCGCGCACTGACCCGGCAGTAATCGGAAAACGCCCGGCCTGAACCTTCAGAGCCGGGCGTTTTTATAAACGGCAGAAATATTCGACCAGTGCCGCATCAATGCGGACAGTGATCGCCATTTTTCCAAACATGGGCTCTTCGCTCTCGACAAAACTTGTTTATTTCAATCGTACGGAATGAAAAACCCGCTGGCCCTTGCGCAGTTCCAGCTCTGGAAGATCCACCACCCGCTGTCCAGTGAACCCGGGTGTGCCGATTTTCAAACGCAACTTGTGCCTGCCAACCGACAATGGCACCCGCACCAGGGTCAAACGTCCCGGCAGCGTCTGCCAGGAGCGGGTATCCGGCTCTTCCAGCAAAAACAGGGTCACCCGGGCCGCCGCTTCTGCGGCCCCGCCATGCTCATTTCCAACCGACTGGGCAATCGCCTCCTTGCCGGCAACCCTTAAAGTCTCTTTCGCAATCATGCTGAGCTTACGTTCCTCAAGAGCTTTTCTGGCGACGGCGCCGAGAGAACTCGACAGCTGCGGCAACGCCGGACTGCGAGGCAGGATGTCGACCTGAACCCGGGGCGCAGAAAGCGCCTCATAGTAGGGGAAGGAAAAGCGGATTGAGGGTGGCAGAACCACGTTACCCGGACGCTTTTCCGGAATCCGGCCATTGGCAACAAACAGCACCAACTCGCCGTCACCACGGGGAAGTAATACCGGCAGATAAGGTTGGTAATGCGCAACCTCGTCAAGTTGCCCGAGCCGGGCACTGATCTGTACCAAGTCAGCAGCCACCGAGGTCGGGTGCAGATCTTCCGCCAATCGACGATACACCAGATAGGCGTCATTATCCTCACCGACATGGCTGAAACAGAGGGCAATCAAGCCACGGGTGAAGTAATCCTCTTGCAGCGCCTCAGCATAGCGACCCAGCAGTTCCAGTGCCTGTTTCGCCTCGACCAGGGCACTGTCATGCTGCCCGAGCAGCAGAAAGTTCATCATCAGGTAGCTGTGGGCCCAAAGTCTTTCACTATATTCCCCCTTGTAGCGTACCAACCATTCAGTGGTGACCAGAGAGCCCAGTTGCTCACTGACACTGATCTGTTCAAACTCAGCAATCAGTTCAGTCGCTTGTAACAGCACATCGACGCTCTGTTGATAACGCTGCAACCGGTGCAGCACCAGCCCCTGCTCCAGCAAAAACAACAGCTGGCTACGCTGACCAAACCGGTCCCCTTTTTCCAACGTGGACAGGGCCCGCTGTGGCTGATCCGCGTAGAAAAACTCGCTGGCTCGGTTAAGACGGCCGGCACAGCCGCTGAGGCTGACAACAAAAAAGAGCAGGGCAAAAATACGGAAGCCGGATCGGCAGAATTGCGCCGATCCGGCTGGCAGGTAAAAATTCATAAGAACTGGAGCGAGCCCCGGTTACCAGCCGATAAACGGCTTGAAAGATTCACGGATCACTTCAACACGGTCTGCCCATTCGATCAAACCGGATTCAATATCGGTCAGCTCCAGATTCAGGCTGTAGTACATCAGGGTCTTTTTCATCAGTCGGAACTGCCGCGGCTGCTTCTTTTCAATCGAGCGCAGAGTCCCGGTCAGCATGTATTTGGCCCCAACCTGCCGGGCTTTCAGAATCCGGGTTTCCGCAGCGACACTGCCGCCGTATTGGTAGCTGGTCTCCCGTTCGATGTTCTTACGCTGGGTTTCGTTGACAAACCGCACCCGGCCACTCTCCAGCATCGTCTGGCGGATATCATCCGTGATGGCGCTGGTGCTGATGTGTTCACTGGTCCGGTTGGCGATGCCATAAACGATCAACACCGGCCGGTCGGTTGAACGAACCAGCGGATGCTTGGTCAACAAAGATGTGACCATATCGGCAACAATCGACTTCTTGTCCGAGAAGTGGTAGCCCTCATCGTAGATGACTTTTTCATCCGGCGCGACTTCCCGGGTCATGACGCTACAACCGGTGAGCAGCACGAGGAGCGGAAGCACGATCCAGGTCATAAATCTCTTCATTTTCATCTCCTGACGTTTATCCAACCAGAAATTCGGCCAACCCTTTTTTCACTTGTTTCACAATAACATCAATCTGTTCCTCAACATAGGGTACCGGCGGGCGCTGCCCCCAAACCGGACCGGGCCAGGCCGGATCGTCGACCCGGCGGGCGACATGATGCAGGTGCAATTGGCTGACGATATTGCCCAAGGCTGCGACGTTCAGTTTATCAAACTTGAAGCTTGTTTCCATCCAGCGCGCCAAGATCGCCGACTCACGCCAGAACTGTTGCTGGTCGGTCTCAGGCAGATGATGGATTTCACGCATCCCCTCCCGGCGCGGCACCAGGATAAACCAGGGGTAGGTCTGCTCATTCATCAGCAGCAGGCTGCTCAAAGGAAAATCACCAAGGTAAATTGTATCGGCCTGCAAACGTGGATCAAGTTGAAACATGGGAACTCCAGAGGAAGGAATATCGCTGTCAACTGCGATGTCGGACAAACCAGCAATTGTGAATCCGCGGATGACGTGCAAAATCGAGGGGAATGGTCTTATCCGTCAGACTCTCGATCTGCAACTCCGGCAAAGCGTCTGCGTCCAGCTTGAAATTGCGCAGGTTATTGGAAAAAATCAGGGTTCCACCCGGAGATAACAGCTTCGCCACCTTGCGCAGCAACCCGACATGATCTCGTTGGATATCGAAGCTGTTGTCCATCGACTTGGAATTGGAAAAGGTCGGCGGATCGAGAAAGATCAGGTCGAAAGCAGCCGCCCGTTCCGACTGCACCCCATCAATCCAGACCAGGCAATCGGCCTGGATCAGTTCCTCGTCATCCGGATCGAAATCGTTCAGGGCGATATTCTTCCGCGCCCATTCCAGATAAGTGCGCGACATATCCACCGTAGTGGTTTCCATCGCGCCCCCCACCAAGGCATGCACCGTCGCAGAGCCGGTATAGGCAAACAGGTTGAGAAAACGGCTGCCATGAGCCATGTTCTGGATCAACTGTCGGGTCGGGCGATGATCGAGAAAGAGACCGGTATCCAGATAATCGGTCAGGTTGACCAGAAATTTACAGTTCCCCTCCTGAACCTCTTTGAGGATGCCGCGCCGGGCCTGTTTTTCGTATTGCTGCGTCCCTTTCTGCTGCTGACGTATCTTCAGATGGATGTTGTCAGGGGAAATGTCGAGAACCTGTGGCAA
>JADFVC010000157.1 GCA_015222355.1 Chloroflexota bacterium
GAAAAAATACCTATTTCACCTCTTATATGCATCCAACTTAGGAGGGGTTCAACAGACCGCTCGGCAAGCGTGATTTAGGGAGTTCCGGGAACAGTATATTTAACTATTGGCATGTCGCGGATGTTGCTCCAACAAAAATCAAGAGGCGTAGCGAGAAGAAAGGGCATAATCTCACCAATCCCGCAATCCAACATACTCGGGGAAAATACTTATCAAAACTTAGCAGTTGTGGCAATTGTCCGGCATTACCGATAAGCCCCTTCATTACGTTTCTCAAAAGTCCTGTCAAAATCCATTCGCAGATGTCCAAGGATTTTTGAGAGATGGATGTGGCGTTTTTCAGCTCAGAATGCCCGGCGGATTTCACGTAAGAACAGGTGGCGGGTTTAAGTTCGGAATAGCTGGCGGGTTTCATCAGAATATGCAGTATGTCGAGGTCCTGAAAAAACGCTGTAACGCAGCAGGTCAGACTTTTTGCGACGCCATCAAAACATGTCCAGCGGGTCAACATCGATGACCAGAGTCACTCCGTTCGGAACCCGCATTTCAGGAGATTGCAAATACTGCAACAACCTCCGTAAAGACGGACGTTTGACCGCTTTCAGTAGAACCTGTTGACGATCCTTTCCACGTAAGCGGGCAAGTGGACAGGGGCTGGGGCCCAACACCTCAACCGAATCACTCACGGCAGACAACCTTGCGGCAAACTGCTCGGCGGCACTTTTTACCTGCCCAAGGGTATTCCCTGAAAAAATAAGATTGACCAGATAACCGCAAGGAGGATAGTCAAGTTCCTGTCGGAATGGCAGCTCTTGACGGTAGAAATCCGCATAATCCTGCCGGGCAGCACAGCTCAAAGCATAATGATCCGGGCTGAAAGTCTGGATCAAGACTTTACCACCGCCGGTTCGGCCGGCGCGTCCCGCGACCTGGGTCAACAAAGAAAAAGTCCGTTCTGCAGCGCGAAAGTCGGGCAGATTGAGAGTGCTGTCAGCTCCCAGTACGCCAACTAGGGAGACATCGGGGAAATCATGTCCCTTGGCGACCATCTGGGTGCCGACAAGGATATCGATCTCTCCTTGCAACATACTCTGCACCAACTTCTGATGCGCTCCCTTGCGGCGGGTGGTATCACGATCCATACGGGCAATTCGTGCCCCCGGAAACAGCTCCGCCAGTTCCACCTCCAGACGTTCCGTGCCACTCCCCTCTGGTTCAATATTCAATCCCTGACACTTCGGACACCTGTCTTTTGGCGGTTCTGCATAGTCACAATAATGACAGCGTAGCTGCCGGTCATGCTGATGATAAGTCAAGGTTATTGCGCAATTCGGGCAATGAAAACTGCTGCCGCAGTCGGTGCAGAGCAAAAACGGCGCAAACCCTCGACGATTCAGGAGCAAGAGTGCCTGTTCGCGCCGTTCCAATGTTAACTGCAATTCCTCAATCAAACGGTTCGACAAGACCCCCTCAGGGGTTTGCTCAGTCAGATCAATCAGTTCAACGTCCGGCATACTGCCTGAATGGGCCCGCTTTTCAAGCACCAATCTGGTTAATGCGCCTTGCTCACTCCGGTAATAGCTGGCAAATGAGGGCGTAGCGCTACCGAGCAACACCGGACAAGCCTGCTGTTGTCCACGGACCAAAGCAAGGTCACGAGCGTTATAACGAAATCCCTCCCCCTGCTTGTAGCTTGCGTCATGCTCTTCATCGACAATGATCAACCCGGTATTCTGCAACGGGGCGAAAACTGCTGAGCGGGCACCGATGACAATTTTGACTTCATTGCGGATAATTGCCCGCCAGGCATCAAAGCGCTCACCATCTGACAGGCCGCTATGCAGGGCTGCAAGCTTGATCTCGTCCGACTCGAACCGGGCACGGAACCTGGCGACCAGCTGCGGAGTCAAAGCAATTTCCGGCACCAGGATCAACGCCTGTTTACCCTTTCGCAAGCATTCTGCAACAGCCCGCAAATAGACTTCCGTTTTTCCACTTCCGGTCACACCATGCAGCAAAAAAGCTTCAAACACGGCCGCATGAACTGCTGAAGACACCCCCTCCAGCGCCTTTCTTTGATCATTGTTAAGGGTCAGGCA
>JADFVC010000158.1 GCA_015222355.1 Chloroflexota bacterium
ATAAAGAACAATCCGATGGCCGCAGCAACAAGGTTAACAAATACATGCAAGGGCAAAGAGGGCAGGAGGATATGGACAACCGAACCGACATCGGCAAAAATCGTCAGACAGAACGCCAGCAACAGATCTTGCACCAGCGTTCCACCGGCAATCAGCAGGAGCAACAAGGGCGGGCTCTCGACATTCAAGTGCTCCGAAAGCAAACGAACCTGCAATAATACGGCCAAATAAACAAAAATGTAAAGCCCCAGACTGGTACCGCTGAAACTGTCCTGAATTCCGCCCAGGATCAAGACAACCAGGACAGCCCGCAGCATATTTTCACTCAACCCCAGATAAATCACCAGCACCAGCAACAGATCGGGACGCAACCCCGGCGGGAAAAACAAGGGTAAAAAGCTGGTTTGCGCCAGAGCAGCCAGTAGACCGATTGTCAAGTAAAAGACAAATCCCCTCACCGGTCTTCCCCGACAATCACCAGCACCTCTTCCAAGTGAGTGAAATCAGCGGCCGGGAGGACTCTGACCTGTTGAAACAAACCAAACTGGTCACGCTCTGCCGCAACAACATGCCCCAGGGTTAACCCTTTCGGGAAAACTCCCCCCATACCAGAGGTCACCAGAAGATCTCCTTTCTGAATATCGGCATCACGCGAAGCATAATCCAGAGACAGTTCAGCCCCCCTGCCACGGACAATACCCCGCGTCCGGGTTCGCTGTACCAAAGCTGCCACAGCCGAAGAAGCATCGGTGACCAGCAGGACCCGCGAACTGTACGGGGCGCTTTTAATGATTCTGCCGACCACACCTTCGGCAGCAACGACCGGCAAACCCGCCTGCAAACCCGCCCGAGTCCCTTTATCGATGGTCACCGTCCGAGCCCAGCTGCTGGCATCCTCACCGATCACCTGGGCTGGCAAAGCCGGCCGGTCGAGCTCATCAACAAAAGCCAGCAGCTCCCGCAAACGTCCATTCTGTAGGCGCACTTCAGTAACCTGTTGCAGTTGCGAGCGAAGCTGGCGATTCTCTTTTTCCAGTTGGATATTGCATTGTTTGGTTTCAACCAGCCAGAAGTAATGTTGCCAGGCAGCATTCACCGCATCAACGGCATGATCGAGACTCGTCTGGAAAGGGGCAGCTAAGGTGAGTACGGCACGCTCAAAAAAGGTCGTCGCCGATTTTTGTCGAAGGTTGTAAGAATATAGCAGCAGGATAGAGAGCAGCAGGACAACTGCCAATAGAAAATAGCGATAGCGTCTTAACAGTTCACGCATGCCCCACCTCAACAGCATCCAGATCAGGAGCTACGGTATCCGATTCAAACGAAAACAGGGGGGATCAGCGGCCCTCCCTGTTTTCGCAAAGGCACAGCAGAGGTACCGCGCAGAAAAATCAGGAGGCCACCGCAACCTGCCTGAGCAGGTCGAGTTGATCGAGAATGGCACCAGAACCGAGAACGACACAAGAGAGCGGATCTTCAGCGGCCACCACTGGCAGGCCGGTTTCTTCGCGCAACAGAATATCAAGATTTTTCAGGTAGGCACCCCCGCCAGCCAGGACGATCCCCTTGTCGACAATATCCGCAGCCAGCTCTGGAGGCGTTCTTTCCAGGCAAATCCGCACCGCCTCAATAATGGTATTGACCGGCTCTGACATGGCCTCGCGGATCTCGTTGGAGTTGATCTCCATGGTCTTAGGTATCCCGCTGACCAGATCACGCCCTTTGACATCCATGTATTGCGTCTCGTCATCAACAACATAGACATTGCCAATCCCGATCTTGACGGCCTCCGCCGTACGCTCACCGATCAATAAATTGTATTTGCGTTTCATATACTGAACGATCGCTTCGTCCATTTTGTCGCCACCAATCCTGACACTCTGCGCGTAAACAATTCCCGCCAGGGAGATTACAGCGACTTCAGTGGTGCCACCGCCGATATCAACAATCATATTGCCGGAAGCCTCAGTAATCGGCAGCCCGGCACCGATCGCAGCGGCCATCGGCTCTTCGATCAGGTAGACTTCGCGAGCCCCGGCCGACTCTGCAGACTCTCGCACGGCGCGTTTTTCGACCTGAGTAATCCCGGACGGGACGCAGATAACAATGCGTGGCCGCACCAGATTTTTCCGATTATGCACCTTGCGGATAAAATAGCGAAGCATCTCCTCAGTATAATCAAAGTCGGCAATGACACCGTCTTTCATCGGGCGGATAGCAACGATACTCCCCGGAGTACGGCCCAGCATCTCTTTGGCATCCTTGCCAACCGCCAGCACCTTGCGCTGCCCACCAGGACCGGTCTTCACCGCCACCACCGAAGGCTCACTGACAACAATCCCCTTCCCCTTCATATAGACGAGCGTATTCGCTGTTCCCAAATCGATCGCCAGATCGTTGGAAAACATCCCCCAAATTGCGTTAAAAATATTCAGCATCTTCTGTCCTGTACAGGCCGCAAACGGCGTAAAAATATACTTTCTCAGAGCATTCGCAAAACTGATCCACCCTAGCAAACCGACCATCAATAAGCAAGCGCTTAAACGGGAAAAAATGATTGCATTTCGGCAGATTGCTGGTCTAACATGCGAGGCCGTTTCTTTCATTCCAAACCAATAAAATCAAGGAGTTTTCCTGCAATGCTTGACATAGTCAGATCCAAGCAAAAATCTCTTTTGGTCAAAATCACCTTCGGCCTGATCATTCTGAGCTTTGTTATCGGTTATACCATGCTGACCGCTCCCAACGATTCCAGCGTCAACCAACGGGGAGACGTCGCCGCGACAGTCAATGGTGATGAAATCAGCTACAGCTCTTTTCAAGCCAGCTACAGCAATCTCTACAACCTTTACCAAAGTATTTACCAGGGGAAATTCAATGCCAAGGTGGAAAAACAACTGAACCTGCCCAAACAGGCGTTACAGCAATTGATTCATGAACAGTTGCTGGTTCAGGAAGCAGACCGCCTCAATCTCGATGTCAGCAAACAGGAAC
>JADFVC010000159.1 GCA_015222355.1 Chloroflexota bacterium
ATACGCGATTGTTACTTTTACTGTCAAGTAAAGCTATTTGTATTCTCAAATGAAAATCGCCCCTATAGACAAATAAAAACGGCCATTTTCCGTTACAATTCTCGCAACTTTTTGATTTCATCCGCACATAAAATGCGAAACTGTCCGGTCGGCAGGTTAGCGAGGTCTAAAAAAGCAACACGAATTCTTTTCAATCTCACGACAGAAAGATCCAGTGACTCACACATCCGCCTGACCTGCCGATTGCGCCCCTCACGAATTGTCAACGCGAACCAGCTGGACGTACGCCCTGATCTGACATTTGCAATCTCTGCAGGCAGCGTCAAACCATCGGCCAGTTGGACGCCCTGCTGCAAGATGAGAAGCTTTTCTTCACTGAGAACACCACGCACCTTAACCAGGTAGGTTTTTTCCACATGATGGCTCGGATGGCTGAGCCGTTGCGCCAAATCCCCGTCGTTCGTCAATAGCAACAGTCCCTCAGTGTTGAAATCCAGTCGGCCGACCGGATAAAGCCTCTGAGGGATAGCAGTCACCAGATCAGTCACCAGTTTCCGACCCTGTGGATCCTTCATGGTCGAGATATAGCCGCGCGGCTTATTCAACAGAACGGTCACGGTTTTTTCTGCCACCGACAGTTTTTGTCCATTGACTATGACCTGATCAACGGCCAGATCAGCCCGGTCTCCCAAGCCGGCAACAGCACCGTTCAGCAAAACCTTCCCCTCAGCAATCCAGACTTCCGCCTGCCGCCGGGAAGCAAGACCGGCCCTGGCAATTAATTTCTGCAAACGCTCAGCCATTGTGCCGCTCTACAGACGCTGGTTCGAGAGGAACGGCTTCGGTCAATTCAGGATCGAGAGAACTGAACTCTTTCAAGGTCGGCAGATCATTCAGATCACGTAAACCAAACAGTTCGAGGAACTGGCGACTGGTTCCATACAGAAGCGGTCGTCCTGGAACATCTTTCTTGCCGAGAATCTTCAACAAATTTTTCTCCAGAAGAGTTTTCATCACCCCGCCGGAATCGACTCCACGCAGATATTCGATTTCCGCCCGCGTCACCGGCTGACGATAGGCAATAATTGCCAGGGTCTCCAATGCCGCACGGGAGAAACGAAACGACCGGTCCTTGCTCAGCTTACGCAACCAGGGGGCAAATTCGGCCACAGAACGAAACTGATACCCCCCTGCCACCTCAGCCAGATAAAAACCATGCGCAGTCGGAACGTACTCATCCTGCAATTGCAGGATGACGGGGCGCAGCTCAGCGCCCGGTTTCTCCAGAACAACACTGAGCCGCTCAAGGGATATCGGGCTTTCAGCAGCAAAGATGACTGCTTCAACAAGTCTTTCCAGTTCATTCATAGCCAAGAGCCGCCTCCCCCAAGTCGGCAACCGCCGAAGTTCCATCTTGTACGGCAAGCAAAAGCCAGATCTCGCCAAACTCTGTCACCTGTTCAATCTTCACCATCCGCATCTTGACCAACTCAAGCACTGCCAGAAAAGTCACGACCAGTTCCTGGCGGGTCGGGCGAGTCGGGCGGGTCGCAAATATATCACGAAAAGCCAGTCGTTCAGCAGCTGACAAACGATCCAGAAGCAACGACATATGTTCGGCGACCGAGTACTGTTCCCGCACAATTTCGTGAAAAACTTCAGCGGGAATTTCTTTCAGCAAGCGATGAAAAGCATCGGCCAGTTGATAAATCCCCACAGCAACTTCATCATCAGTTTCTGCTTCGAGGATGTCTGCGGGGAAAAACTGCCCGACAAAAACATCCCGATCCAACTGCGGAAGTTTCTCCAAAGTTTCTGCCGCCCCCTTGTAACGTTGGTACTCAAGCAATCGCCTGACCAGTTCAGCCCGTGGATCCACCTCCTCTTCATCTGCCATCTCTTCACTGGCCGGCAACAGCATGCGTGACTTAATGTGAATCAAGGTCGCAGCCATTAACAGAAATTCACCGGCAGCATCAAGATCCAGCTGTTTCATCTGCTCAATAATAGCCAGATACTGTTTCGTGATCGCCACCATCTGGATATCGTAAATATCCATTTCGTTGGTCTTGATCAAGTGCAACAGCAGATCAAGTGGACCGGAAAAGTTTTCCAGGCGGATCTCTATCGACATCGCAAACTAATGTCC
>JADFVC010000160.1 GCA_015222355.1 Chloroflexota bacterium
ATCTCAAACCCTTTAAGTAAATCCAGGGCACGCATCAGTTGATAATCGGCTTTATCCTTCTCCGATAAGCGGGTTTTCTGCTCCGGTCCCCCTTCAACAGGTGGGAATTTTTGCAAAGGCTGAAAATGGCGTGTGAGATCCTTCTCCCGCATCTGCGGTCCAGCCTCCTGCCCGCTGATATCACGTTGCGAAACAATAATATCGGGAACGATACCCCGAGCCTGAATCGAAATCCCCGACGGGGTAAAATAGCGGGCTGTGGTTAAACGCAAGCCGGAATCATCACCCAGAGGAATCAGCGACTGTACCGAGCCTTTACCAAAACTCGGCTCACCAAGCAACAGGGCTCGGGCATGATCATGCAGGGCTCCAGCAACAATTTCAGAAGCACTGGCGCTGCCGCCATTGATCAATACGATCAACGGATAGTCCGGCTCGGTTCCTTGACTCTGGGCGCTGAATTTCAGCTGACTGCCGACCTCACGCCCCTCAGTATAAACGATCAGTCCTTTAGCAAGAAAACGGTCAGAAACAGCAACAGCCTGATCAAGCAACCCGCCTGGATTGTTGCGCAAATCCAGAATCAGTCCTTTGAGCTCAGCGGCATTTTCCTTTTTCAACTGTTGCAGATGGTTCTGCAAATCACTTCCGGTCCGGACCTGAAACTGCGAAAGGCGGACATAGCCATAGCCATCGTCAAGCAGACGACTTTTCACACTTTGCAATTGAATAATGTCGCGGACAATCGTGAAGTCTTTCGGAGCATGAAAACCTTCGCGGATGATGCTGAGAGTCACGGCCTCGCCTTTCGGACCACGCAACAGCCGTACCGCTTCCATCATCTCCAGATCCTTCGTGAAGTGCCCCTCAATTTTGACAATCTGGTCCCCGGCCATGATCCCCGCCTTGTCGGCCGGAGTGTCTGCAATCGGCGAGACAACAACCAGTACCCCATCCTTCATGGTGATTTCTATCCCCAAACCTCCGAACTCACCATGGGTGTCATCTTGCATATGCTGGTACATTTCCGGGGTCAAAAAGCTACTGTGCGGATCAAGAGTCGCCAGCATACCGCGGACCGCACCATAAACCAGCTCCGTCAGATCAACCTCTTCAACATAACTTTTACGGATGATCGACAAGACATCGGTGAACAACTCCAGAGTCTGATAATTCTCTTTATCGTGGGCTGTCGCAACACCGCTGAAAACTCCGCAACCGACCACAAAACACGCTATGATGAAAAAATAACGAAAACGACATCTGCAACCTGACATGCGGAAGCTCCCTTGTCTTAACGACGTTGCAACCAGCGCAACGGATTGACCGGCGATCCGTTGTGACGGATTTCAAAATACATTGTGTCGCGACCGCCTAACCCACTCCGGCCAAGGACATTTCCGGCAACTAACTGTTCACCGACCGTCCGGTCAAGCCGTGCGGCTTGGGCATAGAGCGTATGAAATCCACCTTGATGGCTCATGATCAAAAGATTTCCATACCCCTTGAACCAATCAGCAAACACGACCCTACCATCAGCAACAGCATGGATGAGGCTTCCCAGGGCAACGTTGATTTCAATACCGTTGCTTTCATAGTAAGTACCAAGTGCAGAATCTTTCTGCGTCCCGAAACCGATCAAAACCTCACCATTGACCGGCCAGGCCAATTTCCCCTTACCGGCACTGAAACTGCCGGACCCGGTCGCTGGAGCTGTCGCAGGTTGCTTATGCAACTTGGTCACCAGCGATTGTAAGCGTTTCGCTTTTTCCCGTAAACTCGCCAACTCCTGTTTCAGGTGCTTTTTCTCGGAACGAACTTTTTTTAACAGTCGCGCTTGCAGGCGGCGACCATCTGCAGCAACCTTTCGCTCTTCCTGCTCTTTTCCCAGTAACAGCAACTTCTGTTGCTGTAGTTGCTTGAGGTCGGTAAGGCGCTGTTGTTGATTCACCAATATTTGCCGGTATTCGCCCAACAGGTCACGGTCATATTGGAGAACCCGGGTCAGGTAATGATACTGCTGCACCAGTTCGGTCGGCGAGTCGGCTGAAAAAAGGATTTTCAGGGGGCCGATATCCCCCTCTTTATATAAAGCAACCAGACGCTTCTCTAACCGCTTACCTGTTCTTCGCAACTCCTGTTGACCAGACGCAATAGCCTTTTGCTGCAGATTAATCTGTGCCTGCAAGAGTTGTTGATCCTTCTTAATGGCCGAGATCCGCTTATCAAGCTGTTGCAGCATTCTTTTCAGCAGGGCGAGTTCACGACTGAACTTCAGCTCAGACTGTTTCTTTTGCGCCAGACCAACCTGGACATTCTCGATTCTTTGCTGAATTTCCTGCAACTGCAAGCGATTTTTCGGTAAATCTGCTCGCGCATCTACAGAAAACAG
>JADFVC010000161.1 GCA_015222355.1 Chloroflexota bacterium
GAAGGGAATTTCGTTGAAGAGCCTACTCATGCTGATCTCCGGGACCATTCGTCGTGGAGGGTGAGATTGTTGTTTTGTCTATGAATCTTTGCTGAAGCGGTAGCCACGTCCACGCACGGTGAGAAAATGTCGTGGTTTGGCGGGATCCGGCTCAAAATATTTTCGGAGCCGGACAATGAAATTGTCGAGGGTGCGGGTTTCCGTGTCAGGAGCCATTCCCCAGACCGATTTGAGCAATTCTCCCCGGGTGATGAGCTTCCCCTCGTTGGCGAAAAACTGGCGGAGCATCTTGATTTCCAGATCGGTCAGTTGCAGCACCCCTTCAGTTGTCTTTGCCTGGTGATTGCCGAGATCAACGAGATTGTTGCCAAACTGGACAATATTGCTTTGTGCCAGCGCCTGTTTCCAGTTTGTGCGACGCAACAAACCGGCAACCCGCAAGAGGAATTCTTTGAGGTTGAACGGTTTCGTCAGATAATCATCCGCGCCCTCGCTCAGCCCGGCAATCCGATCCTGTTCTTCACCGCGTGCCGTCAGCATCAGAATCGGTAACTGATTTCCGTGCTTACGCAGGCGACGGCAAACCTCAAGGCCGTCGATTCCGGGCAGCATCAAGTCGAGGATCACCAAGGCGCAATTTTGTTCGTCCAGATGTTTCAGTGCGGCTTCGCCACTTTCCACATGAGTGACCTGGTACCCTTCTTCTTGCAGGTTGTAGATCAGGCCTTGGGCGATATGCGGTTCGTCTTCAACCAACAGGATCGGCGCGCGTTCAGACATCGGTCAGTTCCTTTTTTACCAAGGGGATCGTCAGATGGAAGGTGGTTCCGAAGCCGGTACCGGCGCTTTCCAGCCAGACTTTGCCGCCATGTTGGTGGATAACATTACGCACGATGAAGAGACCGATGCCGCTGCCGTGGACAACCCGGTCAGCACGGCGTATCCGGTAAAACATGTTGAAAACTTTTTTGCGGTACTTGCGGTCGATGCCCCGCCCCTGGTCGGAAAAACGCAGGTGGGCCATGCTGCCATCTTCGGTCAGTTTGACCTCGACCGTTGGCGGACCGGTGGCATGGATGACAGCATTCTCCAGGAGGTTGCGCAGCACGGTTTCCAGACTCTCGAGTTCGAATTTTGCCATCAGGTCGGGCTCGATTTGCCAGCTTAACTTGCCGTTTTCCGGGAATTCTTCCCGTTTACGTTGCAGGTAATTCTCAATTGCGCTGGAGAGATTGCCGTATTGCAGGTTCAGCGAAATTCCCTTGTGTTCCAGCCGTCCGGCGGTCAGCAAGTTGTTGATCAGGTGGTTCATCCGCTCGGTGTCCCGCTGCATCAACTGTACATACTGTTGCAGCTGTTGCGGGCTGGTCCGGCGCAGCTCGATGGTTTCCAGGTGCAGTTGAATCGAAGCCATCGGAGATTTGAGTTCGTGGGTCACCTGGTTGATGAAATGACGCTGTGCCCGGTTGAGAGAGGCCTGGCGTCGCCAGTAAAGGAAAATGACATAGGTGCCGACCAGGATGGCGACGAGCAGTAATATCCCTTCGGCGAGAATGAGCCAGTCCGTGGGGTCTGGAAGCCATTCGGCCTGGTAGCGCTCGGCCAATTCTTTCAATTGCCGATGGCGGCCGAGGAACCAGTAAATCCAGGAAACCAGCAGGAGAATCCAGAGCAGCTGGATGCCGATAAAGGTGATCAACGGGTGAAAAATGCGGCGAAACAGTTTCATGCTTCCTTCTATTGATGGTCTCGCAAAAAAGAATACGCTGGCTAAGCAAAAAATCCGACTTTTTGCGACGCCATCTTCTATTACCACCGCTAACCGGGAGGAACAAGATAGATTTTACAGAAGTATTACATAAGGTAAAGCGATCAGTTGGTAAAATTCCGACTTCCGAAAGTAACAAGAGAAGAGGTTTTATAGTGGAAGGATTAACGATAGGCAGACACAGCGTCCCCTTTCCCGTGATTCAGGGGGGGATGGGCGTACGTATCTCCGCTGCCCGGTTGGCGGGGAATGTTGCCCTCAACGGTGGTATCGGCCTGATTGCCGCTGCCGGGTTGGCGCTCGGAAGCGAGCATTTTGATGGTAAAAATTTCTTTGCGGCGGATAACCAGGCCTTGATCGATGAACTGCGCAAGGCGTACGAAATTGCCCCGGATGGGGTGATCGGCGTCAATTGTATGGTCGCCGTGAAAGATTTTGATGGTGTTGTCCGCGCGGCCTGCGAGGGGGGCGCCAAACTGATTGTCAGTGGTGCCGGCCTGCCGATGACTCTCCCCGGATTGACTGCTGACTACCCCGATGTCGCTCTGGTGCCGATCGTTTCATCGATTAAGGCCGCCGAGTTAATTACCCGTAAATGGCATAAATCCTATAAACGTTTTCCCGATGCCATTGTTGTTGAAGACCCGGACACGGCCGGTGGCCATCTCGGTGAAAAGCCCGAGTTGATCGGGATCGGTCAGTATGATCAGTATGCAACAGTGCGTGGGGTGAAAAATTATCTTAAAGAAAAATGGCAACTGGAGGTGCCGGTCATCGCCGCAGGCGGTATCTGGGATCGGGCGGATCTGCAGTATGCTCTGGCGCAAGGTGCCGACGGGGTGCAGATGGGAACCCGTTTTGTGGTCACCGAAGAGTGTGATGCGGATGATGCCTTCAAACAGGCTTATCTCGATTGTACCAAGGATGATATCGGGTTGATGATGAGTCCGGCCGGTCTGCCGGGGCGCGCGCTGATAGGAAATATTGAGCAGGTTCGGCAACATGATCTCGATCTGAATGTCCGATGCCCGTCGGGCTGCTTGAAAAAATGTGCCTATCAAACGGCGCAGGAGCGTTTCTGTATTGTCCGCGCCCTTGAGCGGTCCCGATTGGGAGATATGGAAACCGGCCTGGTATTCTGTGGCAGCAATGCCTGGAAGGCGGATCGCATTACCACGGTCAAAGAGATTTTTGAAGAGCTTTTTCCTTTGGCAGAGCGGGCCGCTGTTTGAAGTGAATCGTTGTTGAGTGCCACGACATCGTTAACAAAAACCGGGGAACCGAATATCGGCTCTCCGGTTTTTGTTTTTCGGCGCGGATAACAGGCTTCATTCGGCAGATAAAAGTTACCTTTGCCAGTCGATCTTCTGTATAATCCTCGGATTCTGTTTTTTACAAACTTTTCCCAGGAGGCTGTCGGCCCGGATAGCCCGACAGCCTCCTGGGAACGTTTTTTATCCAGGCAATATTCAAGGAGTCAGAATGAGTCCCAAACAGGAAGAGTTTATCCCTAAATGGCTGGCTTGGGAGAGTACCCAACGCTGCAATCTCAACTGTGTGCATTGTCGTTGTTCCTCTGACATGCGGGCAGCCGAGGGGGATTTTACCACTGAAGAAGCTTTTCAACTGATTGATGATATCTGTGAAGTCAGTAAGCCGGTGATGGTCCTTTCCGGCGGTGAGCCGTTGTTGCGGGCCGATATCTTCGAAATTGCCGAATACGGAACCAGTCAGGGGTTGCGCATGTGCATGGCAACCAACGGCACCCTGATCACCGACGAAATCTGCGCCAAGATGAAGAATGCTGACATCAAGATGGTTTCCCTCTCGCTGGATGGTTCAACGGCTGAAATTCACGACGATTTCCGCAGCAGCCCCGGGGCCTTTGCGGGAACCATCAACGGTGCTGAAGTGCTCAAACGGAACGGTATCAAGTTTCTGATCAACTCCTCCTTTACCAAGCGCAACCAGCACGATATCGGGGCCACCTTCAAGCTTGCCAAGAACTTGGGCGCCACTGCCTGGTACATGTTTATGATCGTTCCGACCGGCCGTGGTGAAGAAATCATGAACGAGTTGATTTCTAAAGAGGACTACGAAGAGATTCTGGCCTGGCACTATGAACAGGAGAAAGACGAGGACGAGATCCTCATGCGGCCGACCTGTGCGCCACATTATTACCGGATTGTGCCGCAGATGGCCAAGGCCGAAGGGGTCGACTTCAAACGTCGGTCACTGACTTTTTCGACCGGAGGCGGCAAGGGGTGTATCGCCGCTCAGACCATCTGCTTGATCGACTGTTTCGGTAATCTCAAGCCCTGTTCCTACTTCCACTCTTCAGTCGGCAATGTCAAGCAGGTGAAATTTAAGGAACTCTGGTACAATTCCAAGGTTTTCAACGACCTGCGCGATTTTTCGAAATACCAGGGCAAGTGCGGCGAGTGTGAATTTATCAACGTTTGCGGCGGCTGCCGGGCCCGGGCGGACGCGGTTTACGGGAATTATCTGGCTGAGGA
>JADFVC010000162.1 GCA_015222355.1 Chloroflexota bacterium
TCGCAAAACCGCTTGCTGCAACCTTAACCGTTTCAGCTGAAGCAACTCTTCAGGAGCTTTAAGCCGTTTTTCCAAACCTGTCAAGCGCGTTCGAATCAGTTCCAGTTTCGAACGCATCTGC
This sequence comes from Chloroflexota bacterium, assembly GCA_015222355.1. Classification (GTDB taxonomy): domain Bacteria; phylum Desulfobacterota; class Desulfuromonadia; order Desulfuromonadales; family Geopsychrobacteraceae; genus Malonomonas. The sequence goes on from JADFVC010000162.1 coordinate 122, forward strand.
CCGGCCAGGCGAAATAACAGCTGATCGAGATGTCGTTCCAGCTCTAACCGATTCTGCACCACCAGTTCCGCAGCCGCACTTGGCGTCGGAGCACGCAGGTCGGCAACCAGATCAGCAATCGAAACATCGACTTCGTGCCCTACGGCTGAAATCACCGGAATTTTCGAGGCATGAATGGCCCGCGCAACCGACTCTTCATTGAACGCCCAGAGATCTTCACGTGATCCACCACCACGGCCGACAATCAGAACTTCAGCGCTCCCTTCATCATTGAGGTCCGCAATGGCTTCGCAAATTTCAGCCGCTGCACCATCCCCTTGAACCCGCACCGGGCGCAACAGTACTTTGACACCAGCAGAGCGACGCCGCAATACGTTCAAAATATCGTGAATCGCGGCGCCGGTGGCCGAGGTCACCACACCGATTCTGGTTGGGAAAGCGGGCAATTGACGCTTTCTCTCCAAGGCGAACAGGCCCTCTTTTTGTAACCTGTCGCGTAATTGCTCGAACGCCAGCTGCAAACGACCGACACCGACCGGCTCCATCCCCTCAACGATGAATTGCAAATCTCCTCGTTGGGGATAAACGGAAACCCGCCCGCGACAAATCACTTCCGTGCCGTCCTCCGGTGAGAACCTCAGCGCCCGAGCATGACTGCGAAACATGGCACAGCGAATCTGTGACCGTTCATCTTTCAAGGTAAAGTAGTAATGACCCGATGCCGGTCGTGACAGGCCGGCCAGTTCGCCCTGTACCAGCACCTCAACAAAATTGTCTTCAACCAGTTCCCGGATCAGCCGTACCAGCGAAGAAACTGGAATAACACATGAACTATCCATGAAACATCAACACCTTTCAGGCCCACCCTCAAAACAGTAAGGGGTCATTATAAACAGCTTTACTACGGATTGACAGGAACAGATGATTCCCCTATAAGTGGTTAAATTTTTTTGCTCGGTTTAAGGTGAGAATATTGATGGCACGTCCTTACGTAATCTGCATCGCCAGTGAAAAAGGTGGCGTCGGCAAAACCACCCTGGCCACCAATCTGGCCATCTACCTGAAAGGACTGGCGGAAGATCTGCCGATCACCCTGTTCAGCTTCGATAACCACTTCACTGTCGACCAGATGTTCCAGCTCGGCAAAACACCTCACGACAAACATATCGGCCATCTCTTCAGCGGCAGCGCCCCGCATGAACTGCTGATTCCGGGACAATACGGTGTCCAGATCATTCCTTCCAGCCGACAGCTGTTCGACATCCAGCACCAACTTCAGGGAGTTGACACCCTGGCGCGGATTCTCTGCCGCTCAAAACTTGGCGGACTGGTCATTATCGATACCAGTCCGATCCTAGATATTTACACCCGCAATGCACTTTTCGCCGCAGACCGGATCATCGTCCCGATTAAAGATGCGGCCTCCCTGGAAAACTGTCAAAACCTGGCTGGTTTTCTGAAACAACAGCAACGTCCGAAATCGACCCTGCGGCTACTCCCTTGCCTGATCGATACGCGCATCCATTTTGACGGCCCTTTTCGGAACTCTTACCAACTGCTCAAAGCTTATGCAATCAACCGCGGTTATCGCTGTTACGAGGGGTTTATCTCCAAAAGTCCAAAAGTCGAATCACTCAGCACCAACCCTTCAGGAAAGATCTACCCGGTCATCACTCACGGCCGCAAGACTGATGTCCATCTACAATTCAAGCATCTGACTCGACAGGTCTACCTCGACTATCTGGAACAGGGATCAAACCGAATTAATGAAATCGCCAACCAGATCCATGACCATGAAACCCGCCTTGACAGAGAACAAAGAGAACGGCTGTCACGCTTGCAACCTCATTGCCTCTGTTGCAATAAACCCTGGCAGGAATCGATTGTTCCACCGGGAGCATTTTATCTGGAAAGTGCTGATGGCCAACTTGCCGGCTTTGCCGAAGAATCCTGTTTTATTGACCTGATCCTCCAAGAATGCTACGGCGAGGCAAAGAGGAAAAACAAAGCAGAGTCGTTACGTGAACTGCTCATAGAAACAACTGAACAATCTTACCTTTTACTGCAATGGACTCCCCTTGAGGCAGAACAGATAAAAATAGATTTATATCGCCTTGATCAACAGGGTGAAATACTGACGGGAAGAAGTATCGTGCGCAAAGAACGGGGTCTGTTTAACCGACAGCTGAACTCGAAAGCAACTCAACTGCTCCATCAACCCACCAAGGGGAAAACAGCTGACCCCGCGCAGCTGTTACTCGCTCATAGAATGGCCGAACACCCTTTGCAGATTTTGGAACACAGAGCCTACCTTGAATGGCAGACCGTTTTCAGCCGGGTGCAAGTCGACTTGGCTGTCGGTAATTAGTTCCCGACTCGGAAACCTACCAGTTTCCACCCGGAATTTCCGGACGGAA
>JADFVC010000163.1 GCA_015222355.1 Chloroflexota bacterium
ACCGGGACAGCCCCCGATGGTACTGGGGACAGTCCCGGCTTTACTCCCAGCGTACAAAAGCCCTTAAACTAGCGCCATTCGGACCAGCCCTCATCGTTATGAGTTTTACAGCTCTATCTCATCCGGCAAGTCTTCGACCGGGGGAAACCATTCATTTTCAATGAACTCTGTATCGGTAATTTGCTCAAGATTCCGCTTCAGGTATTTCCCCTCCGCCGTTGCTGCCAGTTCACCGTTCGGAAGATAGAGTTCACCCGTGCCGGCGAAGATCCGTCCGCTGTCTTTGGTGATACGACCGACCGCCTTGAGTTCCACCCCTAAAGGAACGGGTTTCTTGTACTTGACATTCAGCTCAATAGTGATTCCGAACGTGTTCTGATCATAAAACGCCATGATCGCCCGGCCGATGGTCTCATCCAGAATCGCCGCCGTGACGCCACCGTGGGCAATGTCCGGGTAGCTTTGATGAACGTCCTGTGGAGAAAACAGGGCAACGACTTCATTCTCCTCGGTTTCGTAGAAACGGGTCTTCAGACCGTAGGGATTGTCGGTGCCGCAGACCATGCAGTGTTTGGAGATATTCTGGTGGTTTTTGATTTTATGATTCATGGTTTTTCCCCCCCACTTTTAAAATTTTCGTATAGGTTGCACAGATTTGCTGTGCGGCAAGAGCTGACCACGTGCTCGCTTTTATGGGCGCCGGAACAGCAGCGCGCTGCCCAGTTTGCAGCCAATGTGACGTGCGATCACCGGGCATTTGGCTTTGAGTAAAAAGAAGATATTGCCCGGCACGTCGCTGAGGGTTTCGTAGTTTCCCTGCCCTTTGGCGATAATCAGATCAGCCTGTCTGAACATCTCCCGGAACTCGGCGCTACAGTGTTCGAGCAAGGTGCCGGGGGTATTGTCTCCGTTGTCGATGACGTGGACCAGTTCGGTGATTCCAGCTTGTTCGGCATCGGCCCACAGAGCGTCATTCAAAATGGGGCCGCCGCGTACCACAAAGGTGGTTTTTTCCATTGGTAACTGCTTGAGCAGAAGTTTATCCAGCACGATTTCACCGGCATTATCTCCCAGATATAGAATTGATTGTGCTCCGGCAATGGCAGCGGAAAACTCCTCAACATTGCCCTGCAGCGGGGTCTGCAAACCCTGTTCAATGCTGGCCAGGGCTTGGGTTTCCGTCATGTCGTGGTAGACGCCGTGGTCGATGCTGTTGCCTGCGATAGCCATTTGCACAGCGGCACGCAGGGGGTCAGCGGCCAGTAGTACGTCTTGCTCAATCTGTGGCAGCAGGCGGATGGCCAGTTTTTGGTAGCGCTGTTTTTCGTTGTAAAACGGATCCGGGTTGTCGCAGATTTCCCTGATGAGGCGGTGTATTTTCCGCGCCATTGCAGGGGGAGACAGGTGCAAGTCGATGGTGCTCATCTGTTGTAGAACAGAACGCAGAGTGTTTTCGCGGGTGGTATCGTCGATATCGACCATCTCCAGCACGCTGAGGGTCTGTTTCATAAAGCAGGGCAAACAGTCGTGGTAGGTGCGCATAATATTCCGATTTTAATAAAACAGGCTCTGATTGAAGGGCCTGGAATGGATTAAGCCAGGGTGTTGTTGGCAAAGGTTTCTTACCACCTCAGGATATTTGGTTTCAAGACCCGGTAAAAGATTGCTTGATCGCCAACGCTGCCTGGTTACGCAGGGTTTTCATGGCGTTGAGTTGTTCCCGGTCGAGGTGCTCGCCGGCTTCGTCGTGGCCGCCGTAGATCAAACCGATCCTCTTTTGGTTGATGACGATCGGGTAGATGGCCAAGCTGGGGGAGAATATCGAGCCGATAAACCAGGCCGGTTTGAATTCGCGGATTTCAATGTCGGAAATATTGCCGATGTACAAGTCTTTATTGCCGCTCAGCGCCGTGTTGAACAGGTCTTTGGCATTGCTGTCAATCGGGAAACTGAAGTTCTCGACGATTTCTGCAGTGTTCGGTCCCAGACCGTAACGGGCTTGCATCTTGTCAGAGCGTGGATCTTTGAAGAAAATCACCAGCCGGTTAAAACCGATCCCCCGGTAGATGGTTTCAAGGATCATGCTGAGAATTTCATCCAGGGTGAAGTCGTCCAGCATGACGTTGGTAATCTCCTGGATGCCCCCTTGCAGATGCTGCTTGCGTTCTTCTGCTGTGGTCAGGCGATGCGGGGGCTGGTCCGGATCGGTGATCTCGAACTTGTGTGGGATCACGGCAGCTTGTTGCTCCGAAGTGACAGGCGGCTCTTCGGTCGCATTGAAGCTGCGCCGGTCCAGCCGCGCGAGATCGGTACGATCGAGCCGCAGTACCTCGGTGAATTTCTGCATCTCCTTGATGGCAGCATCCATTATGTTGACGATTTCGTTCTGCCGGACCGGGTAGGGTTTACGGTATTTCTCCAGAAGCTTGGTCAGGTGTTCGTGGCGCTTGTTTGGTGGCACGTTCATGGTGATGTCGCAGAGCTCGTTGGCAAAGCGGGGCAGCAGCTGATGGTGCTTGACCTTTTTGCCCTCCTCTTTTCGCTCGCCTTCCTGCGGTGATTTCATACTGACGACAATCTGCTCCGGCAGGCCCCATGAGTTGGCGACGCCAATCCCCAGGTCGGCAAAGGAAACTCCCAAGGCCCGGCGGGCGGCGGTTTCTTCGTCAAGGTCTCCTGCGGCCAGCAGCTGCTGGTAAACGTCGAACTCTTGCTGAAAATAATACATGGTCAGCAGGCGGCCGAAGTTATGGAA
>JADFVC010000164.1 GCA_015222355.1 Chloroflexota bacterium
TACCATATGTATGCCTTCGCCCCTGAAAAACCACTACGCCTTGTAGGTCGAAATTTTTGCTTAGCCATCGTATTCTTTTTTGTGAGACCATCAAAGGAGAAATCTGGAGAATAATGGGTGCCGGGTATCGAACCAAAAAGCGCTTTGGTCAACATTTTCTGCACGATCTGACCGTCATCGACAAGATTATCGCAGCGGCGAAATTGTCGACGGAACAACAGGTTGTTGAAATTGGCCCAGGTTTGGGGGTGCTGACCGATCGCCTGCTGCCGGCGACAGCGCATGTTCACGTTATGGAGATCGACCGTGATTTGATCGAGCGTCTTCAGGCTCGGCAGGACAGTCGTTTAACGGTGCATGCCGGTGATGTTCTTAAGCTGCCGTGGGTGGAAATCCTGCCGGATCCTCCTTACATATTGGTGGCGAATCTGCCATACAATATCTCCAGCCAGGTTGTGTTTCGCCTGTTGGATCATCGCCAACTGTTTCAGAGAATGGTGTTGATGTTTCAGCGTGAGGTCGGGGAGCGGTTGATTGCTTCTCCGGGTGGTAAAGACTACGGGATACTCTCGGTTCTGTGCCGACTGTGGTACGATATCAGTGTTGTCACTCTGGTTAAACCCGGCGCATTTAATCCTCCGCCTAAAGTTGATTCGATAGTTCTCCATTTTCAATCCTTAGTGGCTCCACGTGTCGATCCTGTTGACGAACATTTTTTTCGACGGGTTGTTAAGGCGGCCTTTACCCAACGCCGGAAAACGCTGAGTAACAGTTTACAAGCGTCCGGTTTCAACCGCGAGGAGATCACTCGGGCGCTGTCTTATGCGGATATTCTGCCTGGCCGTCGGGGAGAAACCCTGGCGCTGGAAGAATTTTCCCGCCTGACCAAATCATTATTTCATCAGAGCGAATAACGTTTAGTTACTCCTGTCTTGATATGCTGGTTTCCATCGACTATGATCTCATGATGGTGGCGGCGAAAATTTCCTTTCACCGTTATAACCGTTCGAACTCACACTATAAATCTGCTTAAGGGAGCATGACATGAATGTGACCGTCACGCGGGGTGGTCGTTTGGCTGGGGTTAAAGATCCGGTCTTGCAGCGCGACAGCTTGAAGCAGGAACTGATCCGGCAAGGGCAGGTTGAGGATTTGCCGATATTTGTCAGCCTGGGTGATATCCTGCGACAGCAGATACCGGAAAGTTTTCTTGTCTCGCTTTCCCTGGAAGAAGTTGTCAAAAACCTGCGACAAGTCGGGCAGTTTCTCTTGCATAAGGATGCTGAAATTAAAGTTGTTCTGCAGCAGTCGGGTGCGTCCGGTCACTACTGTCTGTTCAGTAATGCTCCTGATGCCAATCATATTTTTTCTTCGATTCAGGAATACCTGCATCATAAATTTCTTGATTTTAAAGTGATTTGCCACCCGATACTATCGGTCAATCGGGTGGACGGGGTTTTGCGGCAAGTTGCCGAGGGTGACGATCAATCAGCTCAGGAATCGTTCGTCTGGTTGGAACTTGAACAGTTGCCATCACGACTGGTCGATGAAATTCAGCAGGATGTCGAAGAGATTGCCACCGCGGCAGTCACGGTCTATCGACATCGCGATAAGAGCCTGCAAAAGCTGCGTGACCTTGCCAAGATAGAAAATTTGGCCAAGTACGCCGATTTATTCGAGTGGTTACAACAGGATAATTTTATTCCGGTCGCCAGTCGCTGCTACCGCTGTGACAGTCTTCCTGCAGGACAGGAGGTCATCGAAGAGGTCGAGGAGGCGTACGGCCTGAAAGAATTTTACCATCAGCCTTTTGGACGGCAGGCAACACCTGTCTCCCTGCAGCCACCGCAGGTGGAAAACATGCACAGGCATGGTATTGACGTGACTCTGGAAAAGACCATGTTCCGCTGTCCGTTGCATCGTTTCGAGCGCTTGACCTATTTAGGTTTTCGTGAACATCTGCCGGACGGTGGCTGTCGGGAACATGCTTTCTGGGGCTTGTATACCCAGCAGAGCATCGACGTCAATACAGCGACAATACCGGCGCTGCGCAAACGGATTGTGGCGGCACAGCAACAACTCAATATCCCGCACGACAGTCATAATTACCGAAAGACGATGCAGATTATCAACACTTTTCCGAAAGTCGAACTCTTCCTCATGGGGGACAATGAACTGCGGCGGATGATCAGGTCATTTACCCAGATGCATCGTCAGACCGGTGTTAAAGTCGTGGTTGCTCCCAGTGTGTCAGAGTCGGGTTTGACACTGTTGCTGATCATGCCGAAAGAATTTTACTCGGAAGAACATATCTCCCGTATGGAAGTTTACTTGCGGCGCTATTTCAAGGCTAGCGCCGTTGAGTCGCGACTTATTCATTTGTCGTCAGATTACCTCAGTTTACATGTCAATCTGAGGCTAAAGAAGAAAGAAATCCGCATTGAATTGTTGCAGCTTGAGCGAGGGCTGACACGTTTAATGCTTCCTTGGGATCTGAAATTTCGAGATCTGCTGGAAAAGCATTTTGTGGCCGATTCTTTCGATATCTGGGAACGCTACAATAAGGCATTTTCTGCTGATTACCGGGCGAGAAAACATCCCCGTTTCGCCGTCAGGGATGTGCGCAATATCGAACAGTTGTTGCAGCATAAGGAGGATTTTTTCGATCTCTGGGGGCCATTTCATAAACGCGAAGTTTATTACTATCAATTGCAATATTACAGCCTGAAGGAAAGTTATCTGAACGATTTGATGCCGTTTCTGGAAAATCTTGACCTCAGTGTCATTGAAGAAGTCGATTTTGCCCTGGACATTGACGGTGTCAGAATCTTCATCAAAAGTTTTGCCGTCCGTTTGCATTCTCCCGATGCTTTACCTTTCAAGCAGGTTAAGGATCTCTTGGTTGATGCTTTGGAGGCGATGCGTAACCGGGAAGTAGAAAACGATTATTTACATCGTTTATTGCCGCTGACGGGACTCGCCTGGCAACAGATTGATGTTTTCCGCGGCTATCGTAATTACTACTTCCAACTTGGCTGTCCTTTTACGAAACGTCGCGTCGCTTTTGCTCTGATCAATAACTTTGCGGTGGCACTGCTCCTCTATAAATATTTTGAGGGTCGTTTCAAGCCGAACGTTGCCTGGGCGGATCCGATGATCAGGGAGCTGGATGTTCTCTCGCCGATCCGTCAGCAACTGCTGGATGCCCTCGAAAAAGTCAGCGACAACAATGAAGATCGCATCCTGCGTACGCTGTTCAACCTGATCGATTCCACGGTGCGCACCAATTTTTATCTCCGTTACGATCAGGAAGATTACTTTTTCTCCTTCAAGGTGAGTTCGCTCGGTGTCATCGATATGCCGAATCCACGGCCTCTTTACGAAGTCTACGTCCATTCGGCGAAGATGGAAGGGTTGCACCTGCGCGGTGGCAAAGTTGCCCGTGGCGGCATTCGCTGGTCGGACCGACCGGATGATTTCCGAACCGAGGTCCTCGGCCTGGTCAAGGCGCAGACGACGAAGAATGCTGTGATCGTTCCGGTCGGCTCCAAGGGGGGCTTCATCACCAAAGAAACCAGTTCAGACCGTGAGCAGATGGGTGAGATCGTCAAGAAGGCTTATCAAACCCTGATGCGAGGCCTGCTCGATTTGACTGATAACCGAACCGGTGAAGGGGTTGTGCGACCGCCGGGAATCATCGCCTATGATGAGCAGGATCCATACCTGGTTGTTGCCGCCGACAAGGGGACTGCACACCTGCCGGATACCGCCAATGCGATCAGCGAATCATACAGTTTCTGGCTGGGTGACGCTTTTGCGAGTGGTGGTTCCCACGGTTACGATCATAAAAAGCTGGGGATCACTGCCCGTGGTGCCTGGGAGAGCGTCAAACGGCTGTTCCGCGAAATGGGTCATGATACCCAGACTCAGCCGTTTGCTGTGGTCGGCATCGGCGATATGAGTGGTGATGTTTTCGGCAACGGGATGCTCTTGTCACGCCAGATAAAGCTGCTGGCCGCCATTGATCATCGGCATATTTTTCTCGATCCCGATCCTGATCCGGAGATTTCTTTTCTGGAGCGCCAACGGCTTTTCGATTTGCCGCGTTCCAATTGGGAGGACTACAATTCACAATTAATTTCTGCAGGTGGAGGCGTATATTCCCGGCAACTGAAAGAAATTCCTTTGTCACCGCAAGCGGCTAAATGGTTGGGAGTACGGCCGGGGCGTATTGATGTTGCCGGCTTGATCAAGTTGATCCTGAAATCTCAGGTTGATCTGCTTTGGAACGGCGGCATCGGCACCTATGTGAAGGCTTCGATCGAGACCAATGAAAATGCCGGTGACCGTGCCAACGATGCGGTTCGCGTTGATGCTCTGGAGCTGCGCGCCAAAGTCATTGGCGAGGGTGGAAATCTGGGATTTACCCAGTTGGCGCGTATTGAGTATGCCAACAACGGTGGTCGGCTCAATACCGATGCGATTGATAATTCGGCCGGTGTTGACAGCTCTGACCATGAGGTCAATTTGAAGATTCTCCTTCAGGTGTTGCGCCAGGAAGGGCAGGTGCAAAGCCTTCAATCAGGGTATCAACTGCTTGAAGAGATGGAAGAGACCGTCTGCCAGGATGTACTGTCGAATAATTATCATCAGACCCTCTCGATTTCTCTTGATGAAATGCGTTGCCAGGCCGATGTGGAGCCTTATCTTGATTTAATGGATCGTCTCGGTCGTTCCGGGCTGCTCGATCGTCGAGGTGAATTTTTACCCAGCCGCAAAGATGTTGCCGCACGCCAGCCCGCGCGGTTGCTTCGCCCGGAATTGTCTGTTCTGTTGGCTTACAGCAAAATGTTTCTTTATCGTGCATTGCTTGATAGCGAACTGCCTGACAATAAGGTTGTTACGCAACTTCTGTTCGACTATTTCCCGCAGCAGGTGATAGATCGTTACGCCGATCTTTTGCCGCAGCATCCGCTGGCCAAAGAGATTACCGCCACCATGCTGACCAATCGAGTGATTGACCAGGCCGGCAGTAGTTTCTGTCAGAGCTTGAGCCGTTTAACCGGCCGTAGCCAGATGACCGTCGCCAACTCTTATCTGATTTTCGATAATCTGCTCGACGGAAACCATTTGCGTCAGGCTGTTTTTGCCCTCGATAACAAAATTCCGGCGGCTCGGCAATATGAGTTGTTGATAAACCTTGAAGAGGTTCTGCGCTCCTTCTGCTCCTTCGCTCTGAGTAATGCTATGGAATTGCCGGTGACCGAAAAAGATCTGGAGCGGATTCACACTCAGTTGGAGCAGTACGCAGCATTGCTGCCGGACGTTCTGCCAACGGCCAACTGGCAGAAATGCCAGGTGGAACGTGATCGCCTGGTTGGCGAGGGTTTGTCCGAGGAGATCGCTTTAAAATATGCGGCACTCGATAAGCTTGCTGATTTCCTGCCACTTATCTGCATGGTACGGGAGTCCGGCCAGAATCTTGAGCAACTTGCTCGTTTGAAAGTCACGGTTGAAGAAAAAATCTCCGGAGAGGCCATTACCAGCCATCTGGAAAAAGTTCCGCTACGTGACAGCTGGGATCGTCAGGCCAAGGAATCACTCCTTGGGTCTTTGCATGCGATGATGGTACGGATTGTTCAGCAGGTCGCCATGGAAGCGGCTGAAAACCCGCAAGCCTTTTTCACTGTGCGTCGCCAGAAACTGAGAACATTTGTCGGTCTGCGTCAGACCTTGTTGAGCGAGTCTCCACAGAATTTTCATCCCTTTACCGTGTTATTGCGGTCATTGGAGGGGTTGCTCGTCGGCTAATGATCTGCAACTGAAATCGTTCTCGTGCGGGGCAGGCAGTTGCTGTCGGCCCCGCGACTTATGAACAAAAGACCGCTTGCCGGCACGGTCTGCAACTGAGCACAAAACAGCAGAAATATACCGTTGTTTTTCATGAAAAAACCACAAAAGCAACTGGACAAGTCAAAGACCCTTGTGATATATCGTAAACGCTTTTTTAAAGTGGCTGAATTACTTTAGTACCCAGAAAAAGAATGGATGGCTTGGGACTCGAAGCGGAGTCGGTAGCCTGTTAATTTTTTTGTACACCGCCTGAATCTGGATAGCCGCGACGGAAGGTGATAAGCCTATGGTTGGAGGATCCCTCTGGCTGGTCAGTGCCTTTCGTTCTCTACGGAAGGCATTTTTAGTTTAACTATAGGAAAATACTTGTGAAAAGCAGGAAGACAATTCTTGATGTCGGCGCTATGAAAGAGCAGGGGGAGAAGATCACGGTCCTGACGGCTTATGATTATCCCTTCGCCCAATTGATGGATGCTGCCGGAATCGACATAATTCTGGTGGGAGATTCGGTTGGTTCGGTTTTTTCCGGTTACGACAATACCCTGCCGGTGACTCTCGAAGAGATGATTTATCATACCCGCGCTGTGGTACGCGGCAGTCAACTCGCGTTGATAGTCACCGATATGCCGTTCATGTCCTACCAGGTCGATGCTCGTGATGCCCGGCTGAATGCCGGACGCCTGGTCAAGGAAGGGGGGGCGCATGCGGTCAAGCTTGAGGGTGGCGAGCATGTTGCGGAAACCATTCGTACCATCGTTGATATCGATATCCCGGTGGTTGGGCATATCGGGTTGACTCCCCAGTCGATCCACCGCATGGGTGGTTTTCGCGTGCAGGGCCGTCAGGAAGAACAGGCGCGCAAAATCCTTGCTGATGCCAAGGCCGTGGAAGAAGCCGGGGCTTTTGCCATGGTTCTTGAAGGGATCCCTCGCGATCTGGCCCGTCAGGTGACCGAATCGGTCAGTATCCCGACGATCGGGATCGGTGCCGGAGCGGAATGTGACGGTCAGGTCTTGGTGATTCACGATATCCTCGGACTTTGTGATAAATATTCACCCAAATTTGTGAAATGTTATGCGGATATTTCCGGAACAATTTCAGAAGGGATCAGCAACTATATCAAGGAAGTCAAGGCCGGTGAGTTTCCGACCCTTGACCATTCGTTTAAATAACGATCATGGATATCATTACTTCAGTTAAGGACATGCAACAACGTTCCTCGGCTGCGCGTGCTGCGGGACAACGGCTCTCGTTTGTCCCGACCATGGGATCTCTCCATCAGGGACATCTGTCCTTACTGGAAGAGGGGCGTAAGCGGGGTGACCTGCTGGTTCTTTCGATTTTTGTCAATCCGACCCAGTTTGGCCAGGGAGAGGATTTTGCGGATTACCCGCGCGCCCTGCAGCGTGACAGTGAGCTTGCTGCATCGGTCGGTGTCGATATCATTTTTGCGCCAACGGCCGCCGACATGTACCCCCAGGGCTACGCCACCTATGTCGATGTTGACGGCATTACCGAAAACCTCTGTGGTGCCAGCCGTCCCGGACACTTCCGTGGAGTGACCACGGTGGTGAGCAAGCTGTTCAATATTGTTCAGCCGGATCTGGCCTTTTTCGGTAACAAGGATTTTCAACAGCTGGCAGTTATCCGGCGGATGACGTTGGATCTGAATCTGCCTGTCGAGATTGTCGGTCTGCCTATTTTCCGTGAAGCCGATGGCTTGGCGATGAGTTCGCGCAACATTTATCTGACGGACGATCAAAGACAACAGGCTTTGGTGTTGTCGCAGTCGATTGCCGAGGCAAAACGTTTGGTGGTTGCCGGGGTGTCTGACTGCGAAACCATCATCTCTCAGGTAACAGAGATGATCAGCAGTCAAGCTGAGGCCCGGATCGACTATGTTCAGATCTGCCATCGATTGAGTCTGGAAGAGCAAAAACAGGTTGATAACGATTCGGTGATATTGTTGGCCGTTCTTGTTGGTAAGACCCGGCTGATCGATAATAGTTTTCTGCTGACGGTTTGCGATTAGCGAATTCAGCATTCGCTCTCACGGTGATATTTATGACGAAAAAAGAAATGGCCCAGGCTAATCTGGAAAATCTTTATCGGATCTTTACCGTACCTGAAGCTCCCGACTCGACGTTGGGACGGGTTGATCAGGCCATTTCCGATAATGTAACGGGGTTTCTGCAGAAGCATATTGTTGCCCTGGAGCGGAACCTGGAGGAGATTGAGGGGGATTTTGCCGATTCGCGGATCCCCGAAGAGCCGACCTTCGTTTCAGAATACACCGAGTTTGTCAAAGAGAAGCTGGTGGCACAATCAGTTCACACGGCCGCCCCCGGATTTGTCGGTCATATGACCTCGGCACTGCCCTATTTCATGTTGCCCCTGTCACGGATTATGACGGCTCTTAACCAGAACCTGGTTAAAGTGGAAACATCCAAGGCGTTCACACCGATGGAGCGCCAGGTTCTGGCTATGCTGCACAGGTTAATCTATGACTGTGATGACGATTTTTATCCCCGCTGGATTCATGACAGCGGACATGCCCTGGGAGCTTTCTGCTCAGGCGGAACAATAGCCAACGCCACGGCTCTCTGGGTTGCACGTAACCGGCTGTGTGGAGCGGACGGTGATTTTCGGGGAATTACCCAAGAAGGCCTATTCAAGGCCATGCAACACCTGAATTGTGAAGGTTTGGCAGTCCTTGTCTCGCAGCGCGCGCATTATTCTTTGGCCAAAGCAGTTGATCTGCTGGGGATTGGTCGCGACAATCTGGTGTTGCTTGATACCGATGACAATAATCGCCTCGATATGCAGCATTTACGGGAACAATATGGGCGTTTGCAAGACCGCAACATCCGGCCGCTGGCAATTGTCGGTATCGCCGGAACTACGGAAACAGGCAATGTCGATCCGTTAGCCGAGATCGCTGAATTTGCTGCTGAGCGACAGTGTCACTTCCACGTCGATGCTGCATGGGGCGGTCCTACCCTTTTTTCGGATAAATACCGTCATTTGCTCAGTGGGATTGAACTCGCGGATTCTGTGACAATTGATGCTCATAAACAGCTCTACGTACCAATGGGAGCGGGGATGGTGTTGTTCAAAGACCCGACCGCGCTTTCTGCCATTGAGCATCATGCTGCTTATATCCTCCGTCACGGTTCCAAAGATCTCGGCAGCCATACCTTGGAAGGATCGCGCCCCGGCCAGTCGATGCTGGTGCATGCAGGCCTTTCTATTATCGGTCGCAAGGGGTATGAATTGCTGATTGACATGGGCGTTGAACGGGCGAAGCAGTTTGCCCGAATGGTTAATGAGCATCCCAATTTCGAGTTGATGTCCGAACCGGAGCTGAATATCCTCACCTACCGATTTAACCCTGAATGGCTTCAGTCATGCCAGGGGAGGATGTCAACAGAGATGCTCGGGCAAGTGAACGAACTGCTCGATCAGATTACCCGGTTGGTGCAGAAATCGCAGCGGGAGGCGGGGAAGACCTTTGTTTCCCGGACCCGGCTCAGATCAGAAAAATATGCCGGCGAGTTGATCAACGTGTTTCGCGTGGTCTTGGCGAATCCACTGACGACCGAAGAGATTTTAAGCGGTGTCCTCGAGGAGCAATGTGCTATCGTGTGTGAGAATGAGGTGCGTCCCTTGCTCGCACGATTAAAAGAAATGGTCGCGTTGCTGGATTGTGAGCAGGCGGCTTGCTGAAGGATGCGAGTTTGAGTTGTCTTTGTCCCGCATATCTGGTTCCAGTTGACGCCCCGCCCATAGAAGGTGGGGCGTTGCTCGATCCGGACGGGAAAATAGTCCGGGTTGAACGAGGTCTTAAACTGGAGGAAATGGAGTCATTGACCCATGGATAGTTTAATGATCGAGGAATATGGCACGATCGTCGAGTTGAAAGGGCGCGAGATTGCCGTAGTGCTCTGTCAGAAAAATAGTGCCTGTGCTCATTGCCCCTCCAGTGGCGCTTGCCGGCTTGGCGATGATAGTAAGTCGATGCTGGTCGAGACATTTAATGTCGCCGGGGGCCGGGTTGGTGATCGAGTTAAAGTGGTGACCACCACAAAGCATTTTTTGCAGTCTTCATTTATGCTTTACATTGTACCGATAATCGGGTTATTGGTCGGTGCCTTTGCCGGTCAATGGCTGGGAGAAAACCTCGTATTTGGAATAGATCCGTCGTTACTCTCGGCGATTTTCGGGGTCATTTTTCTGGTCAGCACCTTCCTCGGCATAAGACTTGGCACCCGGACCTTGAAACGGGAAGTTTTTATGCCGAAAATTGTTGCAATACAACAGCAAGCAGACACCCGAGCGGACGTGTTACTTCATGGGCATTAAAATTATCGCCACCAATAAAAAGGCCTATCATGATTTTTATATCGATGAAACATTTGAGGCCGGGATCGTCCTGACCGGCACAGAGGTGAAATCGATTCGAGAGGGAAAGGTCAATCTCAAGGAGTCCTTTTGCCGAATCAAGAATGGCGAGGTGTTCATCAATAACATGAACATCAGTCCTTACGATTTCGGTAATCGAGAAAATCACGATCCAACCCGGATGCGCAAACTGCTGCTGCATCACGTTGAGATCGATAAACTGATCCGCCTGACCGAGCAGAAGGGACTGGCGATGGTGCCGACCAAGCTCTACTTCAAGCACAACCATGTCAAACTGGAGATCGGTATCGGTCGCGGTAAAAAGCTGCACGACAAGCGCGAAACCCTCAAACGCAAAGAGGCTGATCGCGAGATGGCCAAGGCGATTAAATCGGCTCATCGATGACCTTGTCAAACAATGAAAAATATGAGACAATGCTTGTCAGGTATAAGATTAACTTATTGACAAACAACAAATTATAGAAATGGGGGTGTCAAGGTTTCGACGGGGGACGGAAACGAAGTGCCGCATGCCGGAGTGGGCTGGCTCCGTAACAAGCCCAACTTAACTAAACGCAGATACTGACGTTAGTTACGCACTAGCAGCCTAAGGCTGTTACGTCTTGTCACTCATTGCCTGTGTGGCTGATGAGACGTTAATTCAGCAGGCTAGTTTCAGCGAGTGTCTGTGGCGCCGAAACGAAATTAAAGCAGACTCGCCTGGTGGATATCCTGTCTGTGGGAGCTTCATCCGGTTAACTCAATACACAGACTATGCATGTA
This sequence comes from Chloroflexota bacterium, assembly GCA_015222355.1. Taxonomy (GTDB): domain Bacteria; phylum Desulfobacterota; class Desulfuromonadia; order Desulfuromonadales; family Geopsychrobacteraceae; genus Malonomonas. The sequence continues at coordinate 11,038 of JADFVC010000164.1, forward strand.
GAAGCCTTACGTGGAAAGCTTTCGGACGCGGGTTCGATTCCCGCCACCTCCACCAATTAAAAAGGGTCGTCCTGAAATGGGACGGCCCTTTTTATTTAAACCCATTATTCAGGTTTTGATCTTCAACCCATAAATTCGCTTTTGCCCTGGTTCTTCTTAGTGGGCTTTGTGGCTTTGTGCGAGACAAGCTTTTGATTTTGTCCCGTAGTTGTCCGTGTGTGTCAGTGGCTA
>JADFVC010000165.1 GCA_015222355.1 Chloroflexota bacterium
CACCGGGGGACAACAACACTGGAATGCACCAGACTCATCCTTGAGCTTCTTTTTGCAGGCAAATCAGAAATTCACGATTCCCTTTAGGTCCTAAAATTGGACTTTCTACAACACCGACAACCAGACAACCCAACGCTACGGCAAGCGACTGAATGGCAACAACCACCTGCTGCTGTAACTGCGGATCTTTCACCACCCCACCCTTGCCGACCAGCCCCTTCCCAACCTCAAACTGCGGCTTGATCAGCGCGATAACCATTGCATCATCCGTCAGTAACGATAAAGTGTTTGGCAACACTTTCGCCAACGAGATGAATGAGGCATCGATGACAGCCAAGCTGGGTTGTTCTGCCAACTGTTCCGGCAGCAAATGACGGATATTGCAGCGTTCCAGGTTGACAACCCGCTGATCTTCTCTGAGTTTCCACGCCAACTGCCCATAACCGACATCGACCGCATAGACTTTGGCAGCGCCGTTCTGCAACAAACAATCGGTAAAACCGCCGGTCGATGCCCCGACATCAATAGCGACCCTGCCAGCAACCGACAGCGGAAATTCCTGCAGCGCTTTTTCCAACTTCAACCCACCACGCGAGACATAGGGAATATCTTCTCCCTTCAAACGGATGTGTGCGTCGACAGAAATCTTCAGTCCAGCCTTATCAACCCTATGCTCGTCGACAATAACCTTGCCCGCCATAATCAAGGCTTTGGCACGCTCGCGCGAAATGACTAAACCCTGAGCAACCAGTAATTTATCCAGTCTTTCTTTCATTCCGTTTCCAATTGTCCGCAGGCCGTCGTAAAGATCTGAACATGAGACGAAAAAAGGGAGGCGAATTGCCTCCCTTTTAAAAAAATCTCTACAATTTAGTTAACAAAGAAGTCACGGTTTTCTGTAAAGACCTGTTCGACCTCCTCAACCGCCTCTTGTGTCTCCTCGGCATCCAGATCGAGAGCTTTGGCGCCGAGACAACCGACAACATCCACAGCTTCATCCGGCTCTCGCTGACCGATTCCTAACCTTGCACAAATACAATCCGCCAGATTGACTGTTGCGGTCAGTCGCTGCAAGCCACCCGTGTCATCTTCTTCAATCGGAATAATCAAATCATCATGATGCAGTGTCGTCATCACCAGTGAACGAGAAAAATTCCACTTATCAAGCACGGCCGCACCCACCACCGCATGGGCATAGGGGAAATAATTGCCTTCAAGTTCTGCATAACTTCCGACACCGGAGTACACAGACTCAATCAGAGAACGATAGGCTTCGGGATCACTATAGTTCATAACGATCTTGCCGAGATGCCTGAATAATCCAGACAGAAAAGCCTCCTCCGGATCTGCTGAAGCAAATTTTCTCGCCAGAATCCGACAGCCAATGGCGCAGCCAATTGAATCTTCCCAGAGCATTTTTTCCAGCAAGCCGTAAGATTTGTTCATCCCCTCCAGACTGGCGGCCAACACCAAACTGCGTAAGGTACGCTCGCCGACAATGGCAATGGCATGGTCCAAGGTTTTAATCTGCCGCGTCATACTGTAAAAAGCCGAATTAGCCACCTTCAACAAGCGTGCTGATACCGCCGGGTCACTGGACATGGTCTCGCCAAGCTTAGTGTAATTAACATTTGGATCACCGAGCAATTGAAGAACTTTAGTCGCAACTGCCGGCATCGGTGGCAGATCGCCAATAGACCGGACGACAGTTTGAAAATCTGTAGACATAAAAAACCCCACATCTTCATTTCATAATTTCGTAAATGTAGCAGAATTTGCGAGCAACAACATTTAAAAAATTGAATCAATGATCAATCGCCATCAATCATCCGACCAAAACTTCCCACCTAGTTTCCATCCGGAAACGGCCCTTTTCGGCGCTGTCCGCGTTGCGCCAACTTGACTTAACGCACGGAACACTATGAACCTTCACCTTTTTTCGAACCGCCGGCTGAAGGAGCATGGGCAAGGACACGATCAGCAAGACGACTGAAAGGCAAACTTTGCAACCAGACCCGCCCGGTTCCGCGCAGCGTCGCCAAGAAAAGACCTTCACCACCCAAAAACATACTTTTCAGATTCCCGGCCCGTTCGATATTGTAATCAATGCTCGGCTCAAAAGCGACCAGACAACCGGTATCGACACGCAAGGTTTCGCCCTTGAGTTGTCGCTCGATGATCGTGCCACCAGCATGCACAAAGACCATACCGTCGCCACACAAACGCTGCAGGATAAAACCCTCACCACCGAAAAAACCTACTCCCAAACGCTTCTGAAAAGCAATCCCGACTTGCGTACCGAGTGCGGCACAAAGAAAGGAATCTTTTTGGCAGAGAATTTCACCGGACAGCTCAGCTAAATTAAGGGGCACAATTTTCCCCGGGTAGGGTGCGGAAAAAGCCACACGTTGTGTTCCTGATCCCTGATTGGTGAAATGTGTCATAAAAATCGATTCCCCCGTCAGAACCCTCTTACCGACACCAAGGAGTTTCCCGAAGATCCCCTGTTCCGGTTCTGACCCATCGCCCATCCTGGCCTCGAAATTGATCCCTTCCTCCATATAGGTCATAGCCCCGGCTTCAGCGATAACCGCTTCCTGCGGATCGAGTTCAACTTCAACCAGTTGCATATCACCGCCGATAATTTGGTAGTCGACCTTATGACACTTCATTTATTGACCTCCGCAAACAAGGGTTAAATATACTGTCACATCATATCAAGATTCCAGGGTGTACGCGAATGCTGCTGTGAAATGTTGGATAAATTTCTGCTTCAACTCTGACAAGTCAACTTTTGTACCCAGTTCCCGACTCACGGAAGTGACAATTTCATTTGGCCGGCCGCAGGGAACGATCATCTCAAAAGTTATTAGATCATTATTGACATTCAGAGCAATCCCGTGTGAGGACACCCATTTTTTCAGGGCAACTCCAAAACTGCAGATTTTGCGACCATTGACCCAGACTCCCGGCTCTCCCTCTTTAAGCTGCCCCTGCAGACCATAGTCAGCAAGCAGATCAACGACTACCTGCAGAAATGTTCGAGAGAACCAGCGAAGATCTTTTCGCTGTAACTGGATGATGGGATAAGCAACCAACTGTCCGGGTTCGTGAGCTGTTGCCAGACCTCCTCGATTGATCTGCTGCAACGCGACACCACTGGTAACAAAATCTTTTTCCGGTAATCGCAAATCGGCTTCGGAACCTCGACGACCAAGAGTGACCACGGCCGGATGTTCAACAATGACCAGAGTATCAACACCATGACCCTGAAGATGTTGTTCAACCATCTGCGCCTGACGAGCGAAGGCAGTCGCATAATCCAATCGATTCCAGTCCTCAATCTGCAGTGGGGTTACAACGTGATCAATTGAACTCGGCAACAGTCGTCCCTTTCCTGCGTAAAAACAGAACAGGGAGTTACGTATAACGCAACTCCCTGAAAATAATTGGTGGGCGGTCGGGGGATCGAACCCCGGACCCTTCGCGTGTGAGGCGAATGCTCTCCCGCTGAGCTAACCGCCCTGATGGGACAAATGTATAACAATATGGTTTCCGACTGTCAATATGAGATTCGCTCACACCCCACCAGCCATACAGCTAATGAGGTTTTGCAGGCAAATAGATATCTCTGGCTCTGCGATAGCCGGCTTCGGTGACCAGGGCTTTATCCAGAATGGCCTCAATCGCCTGCAGCTTTTTTTCAGCAACCAGTTCAGATAAATTGACTAAGGCATCGGCATCCCAGAGAATTCTGAATTCTGCCGAATCAACACCATCTGGAGTGTGGTGCCAACCGACAAGCTCACAAACCTTGTCGATCAAATCTTCTTCAGCACCGACATCCGCAAGCAACATTCTGGCGACTGGCGGGCCCTCCTGCTCCTGGAGTTTACCGCTGCACTGTCCATATTTTCGTTCTGCTTCAGGAATTCCGATGTCGTGCAGATAAGTTGCCGTAAGGGTGACAATCGGGTCAGCATCGATATATTGCAAGAGGTCGGCGGCATGCTCCGTCACCTCTTGCGCATGGACGATCCGACGCACGTCAGAGCCGAAATACTTTTCCATCTGCAGCCTGACCCGCTCAAGAAAGCGCAGTTGTTTTTCTGACAAACGATTTAAGATCAACCTTTCCTGAAGCATGATTCCGACTCCATTCAGTTGAAAATGAACACCTTGGCCTCAGCTTCGGCATAAAGAGAACTGGCAATTTTCAATTGAGCACTCGCCTGCCAAACTTTCCGGTGACTTTCGGTCAACACTCCTGAAATCTCGATCAGAACCCCAACCGGGACCGGTTTACGATAACGAAGTTGCAACTCCGCTGTCACACAGCGTTCAGCTTTACACCGACAGGCATAGATACAGGCTTCATCGAGCAACGCAGCGATAATACCCCCATGGATCACATCCTGCCAACCTTGATAGTCGGCCGATAACTGCACTGTCGCGTGGCTACTGCAGGCCTCAGGATCCGTTGTAAATTTTGCTTGCAAACCGATGGAATTATCCTGACCACAAACAAAACAGGCTGAATCCTCAGCAATATTGAGTAATTTTTTTTCAATCATGAACAATGCGCCCGACAGCAAAATATTCAAAACCTTCCTGACGGATATACGCCGGATCATACTGGTTACGACCATCAAAAATAATCGCCTGCTTCATGGAGCGACGCATTGCTGCCAAATCAGGATTACGGAAAGGTTTCCACTCGGTCGCCAGCAACATGGCGTCAACCGCCTGTAATGCTTCATATTGGTTCGCCACAAGCTGCAGACGCCCGGAGGCAAACCAGTCAGCGGGTAATTCATCCTTGGCGGTATCCATAGCCACGGGATCATAGGCAAAAACCCTGGCTCCGGCAGCAAGCAGATCGGCCAGCAGAGTTTTTGCTGGTGCTTCACGCATATCGTCGGTTCCAGGTTTGAATGACAACCCCCAGATGCCGAATGACAAACCGGAGAGATCGTGACCAAAACGTTTGCTCAGCTGGCGGGTGAACCATTTTTTTTGTTGTTGATTGCGCTGTTCAACAGACAGCAGCAGTTCCGGCTTAAAATCAACCCCTTGCGCCATACGAATCAGGGCCTGGACATCTTTCGGGAAACAGGAGCCACCGTAACCACAACCGGGGTAGATAAAAGAAAAGCCGATCCGTGAGTCGGAACCGATCCCGCGGCGCACATTTTCCACATCAACACCCATCAGTTCGCAGAGGCTGGCAATTTCATTAATAAAAGAGATTTTTGTCGCCAGCATCGAATTGGCAGCGTACTTGGTCATCTCGGCATCACGAATGCCCATAAACAGGGTTCGTTCATGATTCCGGTTAAAAGGCGCATAAAGCTGCCGCATCAATTCGCAGGCCTTTTCGCTGTCACTGCCGATGATGATCCGGTCCGGCTTCATGAAATCTTCGATCGCCGCACCTTCCTTCAAAAATTCCGGATTACTGACAACATCGAAAGGAATCTGGACACCACGTCTTGCCAATTCCTCTGCTACTGTTGCTCGCACCAGATCCGCCGTTCCCACCGGCACTGTTGACTTATTGACAATCAGAGTATATTCGGTCATCAGTCTGCCGACATCTCGCGCGACGGCTTGAACATATTTAAGATCCGCAGAACCATCTTCACCGGGCGGGGTACCGACAGCAATGAAATAGATCTGTGTATCGGCCATCGCCTCAGCCAGAGAGGTCGTAAATAGCAGTCGCTCTTCAGCGTGGTTTCGCAAAACCATTGCTTCCAGTCCAGGTTCATAAATCGGCAACTGTCCCTGTTTAAGCCCGGAGATTTTCTTCTCATCAACATCCACGCAGTAAACACGATTCCCCATTTCGGCAAAGCAGGCCCCACTGACCAACCCGACATAACCCGTGCCGACTATCGTTAGATTCATCCCACACTCCAAAATCGCTTTATTGAGGACAGGTTAAAATAAAAATGGGCTACAGATTCGTAACCCATTCAAGTTCGGTTCTGGCGACCCCGAGAGGATTCGAACCTCTGACCATCACCTTAGGAGGGTGCCGCTCTATCCAGCTGAGCTACGGGGCCGCTCGAACGCTTATAACCCAGTAGCAGAGTTTTTTCAAGACAAGTCATCACACCAGAAAAAATCAAAACTTCAGCAAGCTGTAAACCTTGCCTTCCGGGAGTTTGCTCCGACCATTGAGAAATTCAAGTTCCGCCATAAACGCACATTCATAGATGACCGCATCGAACTGTTCGACAAGCTCAACAACAGCCGCCATGGTGCCACCTGTTGCCAGCAGATCATCGGCAATAATCACTCGATCACCGGGCTTAAAAGCATCTGCGTGGATTTCCAGGGTATCCGAGCCATATTCCAGTTCGTAACTGATACTACGCGTCTCATAGGGCAGTTTGCCCGGTTTACGGACCAGGGTGATTCCCGTCCCGAGCTTGTAAGCAAGTGCCGAACCGAGGATAAAACCACGTGCCTCGATTCCAACAATCTGATCAATCTTTTCCCCAATATAACGATGTGCCAGCAAATCGACCATCCGATGAAAGCTTTTCGCATCCGCCAAGAGGGTGGTAATGTCTTTGAAAACAATACCTTTTTTCGGAAAATCCGGGACATCCCTGATAATCTCTTTCAATTGGTCCATTTCAAACTCCTTCAGACCCGCTAATCTTCTGTATCGTTATCCAGCATTTGCTCTTCAAGTGTTTTGCGTAACTTGGCGAGACTTTTCGCTTCAATCTGCCTGATTCTTTCCCGGGTCACGCCAAATTTCCGCCCAATGGTATCCAGCGTTTGCGGTTCACGGTCATTCAGACCAAAACGCAACGAGAGGATTTCCTGTTCATTTTCAGAGAGCTCTTCCATCCACTCGAGCACGTGGGCAAAGCGATCAAGATCCTCAATCACGCGACCCGGATCAACCAGATTTTTATCCTCTATGGTATCGATAAGACTATAATCGTTACTGTCCCCCATCGGATGTTCGATGGAATACGTTTTTTTCAGTAGAATCATCATCCGCCGCACATGAGTAACATCTGCGCCCATCGCTTCGGCAATCTCTTCAAGCGAAGGGTCGCGCTTTAAGCGCTGAACCAGCTCACGGCTGATCTTTATCAGCTTATTGATATCGTCCGCAACATGAACAGGGAGACGAATCGTACGGCTCTGGTTGACCAGGGCCCGCTCGATCGATTGCCGAACCCACCAGGTGGCGTAAGTTGAAAAGCGGCACCCCTTGCTGACCTTAAATTTCTCGACCGCCTTGATCAAGCCCATATTCCCCTCTTCGATCAGGTCAAGAAAAGGCAGGCCACGATTCATATAGCGCTTGGCAATTTTAACCACAAGGCGCAGATTCGATTCAATCATGCGCGCCCGGGCCGCTTCGTCCCCTTGGGCAATCAGACCGGCCAGTTCCCGTTCACCTGCGGCTGTCAGCAGGGTGCTTTTCTGTATTTCCTTTAAGTACAGCTTGATGGCATCAGCGGCGACATAATCATCTTCCGGATGGGCCGTCTTTTCAGCAACAACATTTTTATTATCTTTGGCATTTTCTGCCGGCTCAACTTTCCTAAACCCAGCCAACTCCTGTTCACTGTCTGCCTGCTCGCGACCGCGCTCAGACTCAGATAACATTTCATCCATAACAGCCTCCCCCGTGAAAATATCATTAAAACAACATACCACAGTCTAGGTGACGTCAAGAAACTATGGCAAGTACAAAATCGGATTGACCGCAACCTTTCCTTTGCGAACCTCAAAGTGCAGGCGCGGAGCCCCCCCGGCGGGAGGTATCCCGGAAAGAGCAATCTTCTCCCCTTTGCTGACAAAATCCCCTTGGCGAACATAAAGCCGTTGATTAAATCCATAAACCGTAAACAGGTCATTTTCATGCTGCAGAATGATCAGCTGACCGTACCCCTGGACACCATCCCCACCATAAATCACCTTACCAGCCTCAGCTGCAGTCACCGCAGTTCCGCTACGAACAGCGATCTCAATGCCCTTTCCTCCTCCCGCCTTTGCCACTGTACTGAAAGAGTGGACGATTTTTCCACGTAACGGCCACTGAAGCTTTTTGACCGTTGTGGCTTTAGCCGGGCGCTGTTGTACGGGCTTTTTTTTGCGTGGAGAAGGCGGCGATTTTATCGTTGATTTCTTACCACTTGAAACCGCTTTTTTCGGCACAGGGGGCGGAGCGACTGCTTTAGCCGCTGGTGCTGATTTCACAATGGGGACATAACGAACCCGATCGGCTCCTGGAATATAAAGTCGGGTACCGGCTCGCAATCGAGTCGGATCAGAAATATGATTCACCCTGGCAATCGTTGTTTCAGCAACGCCATAGCTGCGGCTGATTCGGTACAATGTCTGCCCCGGTTTCACGGTATGATAAATTCCACCGCCACAAGAGCAGAGCAACAGCAGAACCGAAAAACCAGCCAGCAGATATCGACAAACGATTTTTCTCGTATGTGGATCCATGCTCAAAACTGTTTTGTTCTGACAGCTCATCCAGCCACACCTGTAACTTCTGGGAGGCTGTCGGACTATCCATGAGCCAGCTGCAAATCCGGCTGTTTGGCCCATATTTAAGCTCCTTTTCAGCCCATAGCTATG
>JADFVC010000166.1 GCA_015222355.1 Chloroflexota bacterium
CTTCGGCCCAGACAGGAAGCTGTAAACGCAATTGCGAATTCGGTTGTCCCGCCGGCAGTGGTTGCCCCGTCAGGGAGAGAATTTCGTCGGCCCGAAATTTTTGTTGACGCATTTGTGGACCGAGCAGTTCAATCTCATCTCCCAACAAAAAACGGTTGCGTCCTTCCACCCAGAGACCCTTATCATCGCGGCGGACAAAACCGACGAAATCATGAGTCCGAATGTAGTGGCTATCGCTCGGGTGGATTTTCGCATCATCACTGCCGAGCAAAAAGCCGGTATCGTAGGGACGATGGCTGACCTTTTCCAGTTCCTCGCGCCAACCTGGATCAACATCGGTCGGGTCTTCGCAGAGCCGATCAATGGCATCACGGTAGATGCGGGCCGCTGTCGCCACGTAGTAGAGGCTCTTCATCCTGCCTTCAACTTTAAAACTGCGGATCCCGGCAGCGATCAGTTGCGGCAGTTGATCAACCAGACAGAGATCACGGCTGTTCATGATATAGGTGCCGCGTGCATCTTCCTCGATAGCGAAACTTTCGAGCGGACGAGTCTCTTCCACCAGTGCATAATTCCAGCGACAGGGCTGGGCACAATCGCCACGGTTGGCACTGCGCCCGAGCAATGCTGCCGAAAGCAGACAACGCCCGGAGTGGGCCACGCACATGGCACCATGAACAAAACATTCCAATTCGATACCGGTCCGCCCGGCAAAAGCGTTGATATCATCCAAAGTCAGTTCCCGAGCCAGATTGATCCGCTCAGCTCCGTTCTGACGCCAGAACTCAGCGGTCCGAGGATTACAATTGTTCGCCTGGGTGGAAATATGCACTGAACGCTGCGGATCAACCTGCTTTATCGTCGCCAACACACCAGGATCAGCAACAATGTAGGCATCCAGGTCCAGGGGTTTCAACTCTTCAAGCAAAGCTTCCAGCCCGGGGAATTCTCCCGGCCGCAGCGAGGCATTGAGGGTCAGATAGATGGCGACACCCGCCTCTTCGGTTAATTCTCGCGCCCGGCGCAGTTGCTCAAATGAAAAGTTTCCGGCATGCGCCCGCAAACCGAAATCATCCGTCCCAAGATAAACGGCATCGGCCCCGAAGCGGACGGCTGTTTGCAATTTCTGGAGATCTCCAGCCGGCATCAATAGTTCAGGGCGCGGCGGTTTATGTCCTGAAAACATAGAATCCTTCTTTAGTCAAAATATTCGAGTTTCCCAGCGCCGAGCATAACACAGAGAAAAGTTTCGGGTCAGAGCCCTTGCCAAGAGTCAATAAACGGTGACCGAAGGATCATTCGCCGGTCTTTCAAATTGACAGTCCGCAAACAAAAATGTTAGCCCCTTGTTTTGTAGACATAATGACAAAGCTCCCCTCAGCCCAAGGTAGATAACATGATTCAGGATCCGAAAGACCAACATATCAAAGCCATCGTCACGCACTTCGAGCTGACCGGCAAGGACATTCTTGAAATCGGCTGCGGCAAAGGCCGGATCACCAGAGACCTGGCTAAATACGCCCGGAGCGTTGTGGCCATAGATCCCGACATGACTGCCTTGGCGCACGCACGTGCAACGATTTCGGCTGAAAATGTGGAATTCAAATCCGCGCCGGAAGGCATCCCGAAACTCCCGGAAAAAAGTTTCGATCTGGTTATCTATACCCTTTCCCTCCATCATGTTCCGAAAAAAGACATGTCACAAAGTTTGCAATCTGCCGGACACCTGCTGCGAGAGGGGGGAGGAATTCTCGTGCTTGAGCCGGGAGACGGGGGTTCGTTTAACGTGATCAAGCAGCGTTTCGGCGCCGGAAGTGGTGACGAAGGCCCCGAAAAAGCTGCGGCGATCCGTGCCATGCAAAACCTGGAAGGCTGGTCAATGGGTGAAACCGTTCACTTCGAAGCAGAATTTCTTTTCAGCAGCGAGGAAGATTTCTTCACCAGCAAGCTCCCCGGGTATCAACAATTTTCTCCAGGCAAGCTAATGGAAATCAAAGACTTTTTAAAAACACACACCTCTGCAGACGGCATTGTCCTGACAACTGAACGACGCCTGAATGTACTGACCAGAAATCGAACCGGGACCGCTTGAAGAATTTACGCTTCGCACAACTCGGAGTCTTTCCCCTTTCAAACTTGACAACCATTTAATAAACCTATAATTTTTATAAATTAGTATTTTTTGTGATTATCGGCAGCAGAGGATTCTGTAATCAGATGAAATCCCGAATCATTCCGTCAGTTTCCTGGCTTACACTCCTCGCCGGCCTGATCCTGTTGAGTGGCTGTGCACCACCACCGGGATCTTCTGTTGCGCTGAAACAACAATTTACGCAAATCCAACAGCAACAAAAACAACAGGCGGAACAGATTGAAATCTTGCAACAACAATTGAGCCTCCTGCAGCGACAGATGACCGCAGGGAGCAACATATTAGAAGATCGGGAACCACTCGAAATTCCCGCTGCCGTCAGTGCAGAGATTTCAGCCCTGACGGACTCCGCCTCCAGCTATCTGGCCGCCTTTTCCAACTTGGCTTCCGGACGCCTCATCCCGGCGGAAGCCGGCTTTACAGGTTTTCTGAGTGAGTATCCGAACCACCAGTATGCGCCGAATGCGCGCTATTGGTTGGCGGATGCGCAATTGGCACAGGGCAAACTACCGGCAGCGGCAGCTAACCTGCGCCAGATCATTGTCAATGTTGACGGCCAGGAACGGGCTCCGGCAGCCCTGGCTCTGCTGGCCGGAATTTACCGCCGGCAACAGCTGAATGCTGAAGCAGACGAGGTTCTTGAACAGTTGCGCAGCCGCTATCCAGACAGTGCCGAAGCGCAACAACTTTACCGAAGTCACGAACCACAATAAAGCTCAAGACCACACTCTATTTGCGAGGGAATCGATGACACAGACAATTTTTCGCTGGTTATCACTGTTGATCCTACTGACGATCATGACAACAGCTCTCCCGGCCTTTGCCGAAGAGGGGCAGATCTACACCATTAAAAAGGGGGACACCCTCTGGGGGCTCTCGAAAAAGTTTATCGATGATCCGGACTATTGGCCGCAGATGTGGTCCAACAACCCCGACATCACCAACCCGCACCTGATCTTTCCCGGGCAAAAAATCCGCGTTCTGGACGGTCGTCTTGAAATCATCCCCGCCTATCCTGACGCCCCAATAGCAGAGCCACAGGAAGAGCAGCCCGTTGTCACAGAAACCATTCCGGAAACGGAAGGAGTTATTCAGTTCAAGTCCACCGGCAGTGGTGCCGGTTTCATTTTGACCACGGAAACACCACTCGGCATCTTGGTCGACTCGGTCGACAACCGGGTTCTGCTCACCAAGGGTGATATGGTCTTCTTAAGGATGGTGACCCCCGACAGCGTTACCGTTGGAGATAGCTACGGCCTCTTCAGTCGGGACGACAGTATCAAGCACCCGCAGACCGGGAAACCAATCGGCACCATGATGCACAACCTCGGGTATCTGCAAGTTACTGAGATCAATGAGAATACGATCACGGCCAAAATCAGTGGAGTTTTCCGTGAAGTGACCCGCGGCGCCGAGCTTTTCGAATATAGTCCGGGACGCAGGGATCTAACCTTGCAACGTGCTGCTGAAGCGCATCAGGGTTACATCATTGCCACCCGCGATGAAAAACATTTTCAAGGGAGCAACGATATCATTTTCATCGATCGGGGCAGTGATGATGCCTTGGCGTCCGGCAACCTTTTCTATATCTCGCGGCCACGCAAAGTTTCTGACGAGATTTTGAAAAAAGTCGGAGAGGTCAAGCTTCCGGACGAAGTCCTGGGTGCAGCCGTCATCATAGAGGTGAAAGCCAAAACCGCCTCGGCGCTTATTATCAAAAGTGTCGATGCGATGTACATCGGTGACAGAATCACCATGGTGACCAACTAAACACATGGGATCAAAAATGACCGGAAACGGATTGAAGCTTCTTTCAATCCGTTTCTTTTATCCACGTTTTGACTGAAATTGTTTCTGGAGGGGGAACAATGGACCATGCTCAGCGAGCGCTACTTCGTCTGCATCTGACTTCCGGACTCGGGCGTACCGCCCTGTTCAAACTGCAGCGGGCTTTTGGTGACTTTCCGGCGGCCTTACAGGCGCCTCCACAGCAGCTGGAGGCAATCGGCCTGTCGCGCAAAATCATCGCTGACATTCCCCCTGAAAACGACCGACGATATCTCGGAACATATCGCAAGCTTGAAGCTCTCCAGGTGCGTCTGATCAGTTTCTGGGATGACGATTATCCCCCCTTGCTGCGCCAGATACACGATCCGCCTGCCCTCTTATATCTACGCGGAACCCTGCCGGCGACCGACTGCTTTGCGATTGTCGGCTCCCGCCGGGCCAGTGCCGGAGGGTTACAATTAACCCGTGAACTGTCCTCTCAATTGGCCAGCCATGACATCTGTATTGTCAGCGGTCTGGCCCGCGGGGTTGACAGTGCCGCTCACCGGGGAGCACTGGACGCAGAGGGGAAAACTGTTGCCGTACTCGGTTGTGGCATTGATCGAGTTTATCCGCCGGAGAACAGCCGTCTTTTCCACGAAATCATTGAGAATAATGCGATTATCAGTGAATATCCTCCGGGCACACCACCCTTGGCGGGGCACTTCCCCGGCCGCAATCGGATTATCAGTGGTCTCAGTCGAGGAGTCCTGATCGTGGAAGCTGCAGCTGGCAGCGGTTCTCTGATCACCGGCGATTTTGCCCTCGAACAGGGGCGCGAACTCTTTGCCATTCCTGGAGCGCTCCAAAACCCAAACAGCTGTGGCCCGAATCGTCTGTTAAAAGAGGGGGCCTGTCTGGTCACCGAAACTGCAGATATCCTCCAAGCCCTCTGGCCGGGTCGATCAACCCGGCAGCAATATCAACAGAGCGAGAGTTTTTCTAAAACTCTTCAGGGTGAAGCCCTGGCCATCTATCAACAACTGAATGGCCAACCGCAACATGTCGATGAAATCGGCCGGAAATGCGGCTTGACTCCCATGGAGGTTTCCGCTATTTTACTCGACCTAGAACTCCAGGGCGGAGTCCAGATGCTCCCGGGGAACAGCTATATCCGCGGGAAATTGTAGAGAACCTGAAAGATAACAAAGCGTTATCTACAACGGCAAAAACATTTGCAGGACGTCCCGCTGTTTGTGTCGTGTCGACTGACGACAGGCACCCCGCTTGTAGCAGGTTTAAACTCATGAATGGAGGCCCTTTGCGTGAGCGAGTCCTGGCGATCGTCAACCTGATCGCTAAATATGTTCTGGGAGCAGAAGATGCTCCGATCAACGAACAGGAACTGATAGCGGAACTGATGCAAGTCGGCTTTGATGCTGATGAAATCAGTGATGCCTTTTCCTGGATGGAATCGGTCACCCTGCAACCTCCTCTCACTCTGTCAACCGAGACTCCGTTTCTGGAACAATTGTCCTACCGGATTTTCAGCCGGGAAGAGGAGCAGGCGCTGACATCGGAAGCGATCGGCTTTCTGATCAAAATCAGGGCGATGGGGTTGCTTTCCAATGAAGCCCTGGAAGAGGTTATCGAGCGGGCGGTTCGAGCAGCTGAGGATCCGATCAACCTGCCGGAAATCAAGATGATCACGTCCCTGACCCTGCTCTCCCGGTCAAACAACATCTGGCAACGGGAGCTGGACTGTTTTCTGGAAAACGATTTGGCCCGTATCTATCACTGAACATTCCGGGCTGCGCATTTCACCGCAGCCTTTTTTTGTTTTACTGAAAAAGGCTGATTAGCCTTACTTGGGAAAATCAAGCAGAGGAACCAATGGCTCAATCTCTGGTCATCGTCGAGTCACCGGCGAAAGCAAAAACTATCGAAAAATTTCTTGGCAAGGGCTACAAGGTGTTGGCCTCTTACGGTCATGTGCGGGCACTGCCAAGCAAGCAGGGCTCGGTTGATATCGAGAACGACTTTGCGCCCCAATATCATATTTTGCCGGAAAGCGCCAAGCATATCAGCATCCTGAAAAAAGAGGTCGCCAAGAGTGATGAACTGATCCTCGCAACTGACCTCGACCGCGAAGGAGAGGCGATCGCCTGGCACCTGCTGGAAGCTCTCGGGATTGATGAGAACGCCGCTAAGCCGAGGGTCAAGCGGGTCACTTTCCATGAAATTACCAAACCGGCGATTGACGAAGCGATGGCCCATCCGCGCGCCATCGCCCGAGATCTGGTTGATGCTCAACAGGCCCGCTCGATTCTCGATTACCTGGTCGGTTTTAACCTCTCCCCGTTCCTCTGGAAAAAGATCCGCTACGGACTTTCTGCCGGCCGTGTCCAATCGGTCGCCCTGCGCGTGATCTGTGAACGAGAAAATGAAATCGAAGTCTTCAAACCGCGCGAGTACTGGAGTGTCGAGGCTCTGCTGGCGAATGCTGCAAGTAACCAGCTGGCCGCCAAGCTGCACAGTCGTGACGGCAAGAGGCTGACCAAGTTTGCCATCGAAAATCAGCAGCAGGCCGAAGAAATCCTCGCTGAACTGGAACAGGCCACATTTTCCGTCAGCCGGCTGGAAAAGAAAGCACGCAAGCGGAATCCTGCACCCCCGTTCACCACCAGTACCCTGCAACAGGAAGCCAGCCGCAAACTCGGTTTTTCAGCGAGAAAAACCATGTCAGTGGCGCAAAAGCTGTATGAAGGGATCGAGGTTGCTGATGGTTCCCACGGCTTGATCACTTATATGCGAACCGACTCGGTGGCCCTGTCGACTGTCGCCACCGGTGAAGCCCGCGAAGTGATCTGCCAGCTGTATGATGAAAGCTACGCCTTGACCAAGCCGCGTGCCTTCCGCAATAAGAGCAAAAACGCTCAGGAAGCCCACGAAGCGATCCGACCGACATCGATCGCCCGCACTCCGGCACAGCTGAAATCCTACCTGAGCTCCGACCAGCTGCGCCTCTATGAGCTGATCTGGAAGCGCACTGTCGCTTCACAGATGACCCAGGCGATTTTCGATGCGACCACTGTCGACATTGCCGCCGGTGAGCGCTACGGGTTCCGCGCCACCGGTCAGGTGATCCGGTTCCCCGGTTTTATGGCTCTCTACATTGAAGGAACCGATGACGGGGATGACGAAAACCGGGAAGGCCTGCTGCCACCACTGGCAGAAGGGGAAAAGCTGAAAAAAGAGCAACTCACCCCCGGGCAACATTTCACCCAGCCGCCACCCCGTTTTACCGAAGCAAGTCTGGTCAAAACCCTGGAAGAGTACGGCATCGGACGTCCCTCGACTTACGCCAGTATCATGAACACACTGGTGACGCGCAAATATGTCCGGCTGGAAAAACGCACCTTCTTCCCGGAAGATACCGGCCGGGTGGTCTCCAAGCTGCTCACCGAACATTTCAGCCAGTATGTCGACTACGACTTCACCGCTGAATTGGAAGAGGACCTGGATGCCATTTCCCGTGGTGAAAAGGCCTGGATTCCGACGATCAAGCAGTTCTGGGGCCCCTTCATTGCCCTGCTGCGTCGTAAGGATCAGGAAGTCAGCAAAGCGGATGTCACCACTGAGAAGACCGACAAAATCTGTCCCGAGTGCAGTAAAGAGCTGGTGATCAAACTGGGCCGCTCCGGTCGCTTCCTGGCCTGTTCCGGCTTCCCCGACTGTCGGCACACCGAACCGCTCAACAGCGACGGTAGTGAGGCGGAAGAGCCAGTCATGTCGGATGAGAAGTGCGACAAGTGCGGTGCCGGGATGCTGATCAAAACGGGTCGCTACGGAAAGTTCCTCGCTTGCAGCGCCTACCCCGAGTGCAAAAATATCCAGCCGTTGGAAAAACCTAAAGCCCTCGATATCAGCTGCCCGCAGTGCAAAGAAGGGGAGATGATGGAGAAGAAGAGCCGCTACGGCAAGATCTTCTACTCCTGCAACCGTTATCCCAAATGTAAGTACGCCCTCTGGAATCCGCCCAAAGCCGAGCCCTGCCCCAAGTGCAGCTGGCCACTGACCGAGATCAAAACCACCAAACGTTGGGGCACCGTGCAACGTTGTCCGCAGGAAGAGTGTGATTGGGAAAAGGTGCTGATCCCGCCAGTGAAAAAAGCCCCGGCGAAAAAGGCAACTACCAAGAAGGCTGCGACCGAGAAGGCAGCGGCAAAGAAAACGACTAAAAAGGACGCCTGAGAACAGCTAACATCAGGTACAATAACCGGTCGGGCCAACAGGTTCGGCCGGTTTTTTTTGTTTTCATATCGAAGGATCAAGCATGCAAATTACCATCATCGGTGCAGGATTAGCCGGTTGTGAAGCAGCTTGGCAGGCGGCCAAAGAAGGCTGCGACGTCAAGCTGTACGAAATGAAACCGTTGCGCTTTTCACCGGCACATGAAAGTGAGAAATTGGCGGAGCTGGTTTGTTCCAACAGTCTACGCGGTGCCGGGATGAACAATGCGGTCGGCTGCCTGAAAGAGGAAATGCGCCGGATCGGCTCGCTGTTTATCGAAGCCGCCGATGCCACCGCGGTTCCGGCTGGTGGTGCTCTGGCGGTCGACCGGGATGAATTCTCCAGCTATATCGGCGATAAAATAACTGCTGAGCCGAAGATCGAATTGATCCGTGAAGAGGTGACCAGCCTGCCGACCGGAGAGATGGTGATTCTAGCCAGCGGTCCGCTTACCTCTGCTGCTCTTTCCGCTGATCTGGCCAGGCTGACCGGCAGCGAGCACCTCTACTTTTACGATGCCATCGCACCGATCGTCGAGGCCGACTCCATTGATTACGAGATCGTCTGGCGCGCTTCGCGCTACAACAAGGGGGGAGCCGACTACCTGAACTGCCCCTTAAACAAGGACGAGTACGACAATTTTGTGCAGGCATTGATCGATGCCGATAAAGTTCAAGGACGCGAGTTCGAAAAACTGATCCACTTTGAAGGCTGCATGCCGATTGAGGAGATGGCCGCCCGCGGGCCACAGACTCTCTCCTTCGGGCCGATGAAGCCGGTCGGTCTGCCCGATCCGCGCAGCGGAAAAATCCCGCATGCGGTCATCCAGTTACGTCAGGACAACCGCCACGCTTCACTCTACAATTTGGTCGGTTTCCAGACTCGCCTGACCTATCCGGAGCAGCAGCGGATTTTCCGCACGATTCCCGGATTGCAAAACGCCAAATTCGCCCGCCTCGGTAGTATGCACCGCAACACCTTCGTTAACGCTCCACGTTGCCTGACGCGCACTTTGCAGCTCAAGTCAGCTCCACATATCTGTCTGGCCGGTCAGCTCAGCGGTGTCGAAGGCTATGTCGAATCAGCTGCCTGTGGGCTGCTGGCAGGAATTTTCAGCGCTTACCGGCTGCGTGGTGAAGCAGCACCACTGCCCCCGGCAGAGACGGCCCTGGGTGCCCTGCTGACTCATTTAGCAGAAGCAGATGCTGAGAACTTTCAGCCGATGAACGTTAATTATGGCCTCTTCCCGCCATTGGAACTCAAAC
>JADFVC010000167.1 GCA_015222355.1 Chloroflexota bacterium
AAACAAAAGGCCGAGGAAACCGCAATTAAACGGCGCTCCCTTGGCTTTCCGAACAACTAACCAATAGGGGAAATAACATGGAACGAATTGAACAGAAGATGCAAAAAAGCGAACGACGACTTATCCCTGTGACCAAATGGAATGATTATCACCCCTGGCCCCCAATTGGCGGCCTGAGGCATCTGATTTTCTTTGAAAAAAACAACGGCTTTAGTCACTGCGTGGTCCGTCTGGGCCGTAGGGTATTGATTGATGAGGAACGCTTTTTTGAATGGGCAGATCAGCAGAGATAGAAAACATGCCGCACCTTCTTTCTCCAAGAGAAGCACCCATTTTCAAAAAGAGCGGGTGGCAGAGGTGTCCTATAAATGCATAGGCAAAGCAGGAATCTATTATGGGACAAAAAACCAAACGGCCCCGTCTGACGTTACAGGGGGCCTGCATCCCCCGCAAACTAAGAATAATCACCCAAATATTTTATTGCTCATTCGCTCCACAACCCCCGCAGTATGGGCATCAGACAAATGAGCATAACGCTTCACCATCTGCAAAGTTTTATGCCCTAAAACTTCCGCAATTTCCGCCAAAGTTGCACCGTTCATTGCAAGATAAGATGCAGCCGTATGGCGCAAGTCATGGAACCGGAAATCCTCAATTTTTGCCTTGGCTACCGCATCATCCCACATGTTCCGAATATCGATAGGCTTCTTCGGGTCTTTTTTCCCCGGAAAAACCAGCGGCGTATCGATCCGGCGAACCTTGGAAAGTTCGATCAAAAACTGTGCTGCAAACTGCGGAATCGGGACCGTTCTCCGTTCGCCATTTTTGGTTTCATGTAAAACCGCACAGGAACGAACCAGATCAACATCTTTCCATTTCAGTTTTAGGATTTCCCCCTGCCGCATTCCTGTGGTTATTGCCAACACCACAATAACATAGAGAAACGGGTTTACGCTTTCCTTACAGGCATCTAAAAGCACCGCCCGTTCGTCATCATCCAAGAAACGCACCCTACCCCTTGCCTCGGTCGGCTTCTTAACCTTGGAAACTGGGCTATGCTCAATCCATCCCCATTCATTCACAGCAACAGTGAAGACATGCGATATCGCCGCAAGGTAGCGAACCACCGTTGCCGGTGAACGCTGCTTTTTCCTGTAGGTCGTTTCTGAGAGCAGCTTATCCCTGCATTCCGCAATCAGCGCCGGAGTCACATCCGATAACAGGTGGTAGCCGATGGCATCGGCCCACCATTCAAGTTGCATCTTTTGGTTTTGGTAGGTTTTTGGCTTTAAAGGCAGGACGTTTTCAATGTAGCGATCAACCATTTCCCGCAGGGTATGCTTTTTGGATTCAACGGTTTTGAAGTGGCGACCGTCACGAATGACAGACTCGGTATCCTGAGCCCACTTTTTCGCATCGGTTTTTCGTTCGAAAGTTGCCGACTGAGGGGCGCAACCTTTCATACGAACAATCACCCGATACTTGGTTTTCCCGTCTGCGGATTTTCGTTCCTGAATTGTTGCCATGTTTCCCCCTGTGTCGTGAAATGGTGCACTTTGTTGCTTTCTAGTGTACCAAAACTGTACCATTCGACAAGGAAAAACGAAACTAGGGCCTAGCTGAAACCGGCTAAGCCCTTGTTTTTTATGGCGGAGAGGGGGAGATTCGAACTCCCGGTGGCTTGCGCCACAACAGATTTCGAGTCTGTCACCTTCGGCCTCTCGGACACCTCTCCAAACTTAATTTTGAATTTTCTGTTGTTTCTTCTGCTCCCGCAATTGCCGAAAGAAGCGGCTCAACTGCTCGCTGCATTCTTTTTGCAGCACCCCTTCTCTGACCTGGACCTGATGATTGAACCGATCATCTTCAGCAAAGTCATAAATTGAGCCGACGGCACCGGCTTTCGGATCGCGGCAGCCGAACACCAGCTGCGGAATTCGCGCCAGAATAATCCCGCCCATGCACATCACACAGGGTTCGAGGGTAACGTATAAGGTACAATCAATCAAGCGCCAAGAGCCGAGCTTTTCCGCCGCCTGCCGGATGGCAATCATTTCAGCATGGGCGGTTGGATCCTGCTCGGTCTCACGCAAATTGTGCCCACGGCCGATGATTTGACCATCCAGCACCACAACCGCACCGATCGGAACCTCAGCTAAAGTTTCTGCCGCAGCAGCTTCTTCCAGTGCCGCCTGCATAAAGAACCGATCTTGTTCCGCTGTATCCATCAGTCAACTGTCTTTGCCATGCAGCCCCAATAACCGCTGTTGGTCGGTCACCGAAACAAGAATGTGCTTCTATCATGAAACCGGTGGAAACTCAAGGAGAATGACCGCTTCCGGACATGCGTTGCGGCCAATCGGTACAGATGAAAGTGGCCCCCGCCTTGAAAAAATATCGGGCTCTGTCAAGATCATTAACCACCCAGAGATTCACCCGTACTCCGGAAGCGGTAAGCCGTCTGACCAGCTGACTATCGGTTATCAGTTGATCCGGATGATAGGCATCTACACCCATATCCCGCAGATAGTCGAGAAGATTTTCCGGATGGCTGTTTTCCGCCAAAGCCGCTGTGGCAATGGTCGGATTCAGCTGTTTTGCCTGGCGCAGATAATCATGGTTGAAAGAGGAGAGCAATACCAGTTGTTCGGTTCCGGTCGTTTTAAGCAGATCCAGAATTTGGCCGACAATTGTTTCGGCTGCGGCAGTTCCTGTTTGATCCTTGATCTCCAGATTGACCGGAAAATCATAGTGACGACAATATTTCAGGACATCTTGCAACGCCGGAATTCGTTGCGCTCTGATGATCGGGAAATCATCCTTTGTAACGTCCCCTGCCGCAATTGTTCCAAAGGGGTCGGATTGCAGAAACCAGGAACCCGCAGCCAGATTTTTCAGCTCTGCAAAAGTACATTCTGAAAGATTCCAAGGCCTTTGAGCAGAAAATTCTGACCGGGTCATAACATCTGTTGTGCGCACGAGAGTACGATCATGGAACAGAACCAATTCACCGTCAGTTGTCGCTCGAACATCAGTTTCCCAGAGATCTGCACCGCAATCACGAGCTTTTTTCAACGCCATCAGGGTATTTTCCGGAGCGATCGAGCGTGCCCCGCGATGGGCGCAGATATAACCGGTACCGGAGAATCGATCAAAAAAATGGCTCAATGTTTTTCCTTGCTGAAAGAGAGGTTGACTGTGTTGACCACGGTCAACCGTACCAGCAACAATACTTTTTTCACCTGATAACTCCTCACAGCTTGAATATAAAGGTTAATTCCACACTTCAGACTTCAGTCGCGCTATCATCGTGATAGAGAATAGCAGAATATTTGCCGGTCGTTAGGCTCTCGCGAGGCTTTTCCTGTGACGGTTATTGATGACTGCG
>JADFVC010000168.1 GCA_015222355.1 Chloroflexota bacterium
GCTTGGTCATAATGCCACCGAGGGTTTCGATCCCCAGAGACAGTGGGGTAACGTCGAGCAGCAACACATCCTTGACGTCGCCGGTCAATACCCCGCCCTGAATCGCGGCACCGATAGCGACCACCTCATCCGGGTTGACTCCCCTGCTCGGGGTTTTACCGAAAATCTCCTTGACCTTCTCCTGCACCACCGGCATCCGGATCATCCCGCCAACCAGAATAACCTCGTGGATCTCGCCGGCTGACAGCCCGGCATCCTTCAATGCCGTCTGGCAGGGTTCGACCAGACGGCTGATCAGGTCGGCACAGATGCTCTCCAGCTTAGCGCGGGAAAGCTTGATGTTCAGGTGCTTGGGACCGGACTGGTCAGCGGTGATAAAGGGCAGGTTGACATCGGTCTCCATCGACGAGGAGAGCTCGCACTTGGCTTTTTCTGCCGCCTCTTTGAGGCGCTGCAAGGCCATTTTGTCACTACGTAAATCGATCCCCTGGTCTTTTTTGAACTCATCGGCAACATAATCGATGATCTTCTGGTCGAAATCCTCGCCACCGAGAAAGGTGTCCCCGTTGGTCGACTTGACCTCGAAAACCCCGTCACCCAAATCGAGAATCGAAATATCGAAGGTCCCGCCACCCAGGTCAAATACGGCAATGGTCTGCTCTTCCTTTTTATCGAGACCATAAGCCAGGGCTGCCGCCGTCGGCTCGTTGATAATCCGCAGGACGTTGAGACCGGAAATCTTCCCGGCGTCCTTGGTTGCCTGGCGCTGGGAATCGTTGAAGTAGGCCGGAACCGTGATAACGGCATCGGTCACCGTCTCGCCGAGGTAATCTTCGGCGGTCTGCTTCATCTTCTGCAGCACCATGGCGGAAATTTCCGGTGAACTGTACTGCTTGTCACGCGCGTCAACCCAGGCATCTCCATTCTCAGCCTCAATGATCTTGAACGGACTGATCAGAATATCTTTCTGCACCGCGTCCGAATTGAACTTTCGGCCGATCAGGCGCTTGATGGCGAACAGGGTGTTTTCCGGGTTGGTGACGGCCTGGCGTTTGGCCTGCTGGCCGACCAGTCGCTCACCATTTTCGGCGAATGCCACCATCGAGGGGGTCGTGCGCGACCCTTCCGAGTTGGCGATAACCACCGGCTCGCCGCCTTCCATGACAGCGACGCAGGAGTTGGTTGTTCCCAAATCAATTCCAATGACTTTACCCATACCTATATCCTCCTTTGGATCCTTTTTATACAGATCGACTAATTATTTTCGTCTGTTGCTGTTGTTGATTCATCATCTTCCGGTTTCGGAACCGTCGCTTCCTTGGCGACCATCACCATGGCGGGGCGCAGCAGGCGTTCATTGAGCTGATAGCCTTTCTGCATCTGCCGGGCCACAGTGTTTGCCGGGTATTCGTCAGTTTCCAACTGTCCCATCGCCTGGTGCAAAGCCGGGTCAAAGGGTTGTCCAAGGGACTCAACCCGTTCCACCCCAAAGCGGGTTAATACCTGACCGAACTGCTCCAGGGTCATTTGTACCCCTTCAAGCAGCCCTTCGCTGTTCTCTGCCTGCTCGGCATGCTCAACAGCACGCTCCAGGTTATCGATAACCGGCAGAATCTCACGCAGAATATTTTCGTTGGCGTACTTCGCCAGTTCTTCCTTTTCCCGCTGGGTCCGCTTGCGGAGGTTTTCCATATCCGCCAAGGTTCTCAGGTATTGCTCCTGATGGATTTGAACTTCTGCCTGCACCTGCTCGACTTCGGCACGTAGCTGATCTTCGAGGGACAGTTCCTCCTCGGCAGCACCCTCTTCAACCCCTTCTGCTCCGGCTGTTTCCTCAACGAGCTCAGGTTGTTTCTTTGACACTTTTTTCCCCACCTTCTTGACTCCTTGTCGCTATTATTCTGCTTCCCGCTCCAGAATCCGGCTGACCAGCTGGGCGGTAAAATCAACGATTGGAATGACCTGTGAGTAGGGCATCCGGACCGGACCGATGACACCGAGCGTGCCGATGGCCCCCTTCTTGTTGGAAAAGCTCGCGGTCACCAGACTGCACCCCTCGATTTCAGTATGCTCGCTCTGGCTGCCGATAAAAATCTGCACCCCCTGGGCGGCCTGGCTACGATCAAGCAATTCAATCAGGGTTTTTTTACTTTCCAGAGCCTGAATGATCCGTTTCATCCGATCCGGGGTGGAAAACTCCGGCTGCTCCAGCATCAGCGAAGTCCCGGAGACAAACACCAGGTCCTCAGATTCCTCCTGCAGCGCCACACTCGACAGTTCCAGCGCCTGCTTCTGCAATTCATCGTAGCGAATCCGCTCTGCCTTGAGCTCCCGGGCGATCTTCTCCCGCACCTTCGGGATACTCAAGCCGGTCATTTCATGGTTTAAGTAGTGACTGATCTGTTCCAGGTCACGAAC
>JADFVC010000169.1 GCA_015222355.1 Chloroflexota bacterium
ACAGTCAAGCCCCAGGGATGGGTTCATGCGGCCCTTGGAATGGGCGGCACCAGACCATCAGCACCCGTTCTGAATAGTTACGATTTTATTTCAATCTGACCGGCAACCCTGCAACCATCAGCCAAGCTTCATCGCTGGCAGCAGCCAGCCTTTGATTGACAATTCCTGCCAGATCACGGAACTTCCGGGCCAAGCGATTCTCCGGAACTATCCCGCCACCCAGCTCATTGGAAACCAGGTAGAGCGGTTCTTCCAACTGCCAAGCCAGCTCGATCAGACGGTCAACCTCGGCCAGAACCGGCCCCGGTTTTTCCGCAAAATGGAAGGACAGGTTCGCTAGCCAGAGCGTTACACAGTCGAGCAGCAAGGCCCCCTTTCCCGTTACGGCATCGGGCAACCTGTCCACCAGCCAGAGGGGTTCTTCAAGCAGCTGCCAACGCTCTCCCCGAGACTCACGGTGCAGTTCGACCCGCGCGGCCATCTCCTCATCCTGAATCTGCGCCGGGGCGATGTAGAGCAGATCTCCCGGTTGCTGTTCGGCCAACTGCTGCGCATAACGGCTTTTCCCGGAGCGTGCACCGCCGGTGACAAAGATCATTTTCGCCATGGGACACTCCCGTCAGTATTCGATTCCCGGTCTTGCCGGGAGCCCCTTTTCAAAGTTGTGCAGAGGCGGATAAAAAAAGCAAACATACCGGTATTCAGTCCGCTAAGGCATCCTCTATACGCTCCCAGATCTCCTCCTTGCCTTCCCGCGTCGTCGCCGAAAACAGGCTGAAGGCATCCTTCGGCAAACCGGTCGCCGCAGTAATCTGCCTGATATGCTTATCCCGCTGACTGCGGTTGATCTTGTCAATTTTAGTGATCACCGGGATGGTCGGCACTCCAAACCCTTCCAACCAATCGAGCAGCTGAAGATCTTCCTCACGCGGCACCCGGCGGATATCGAAGATAAATACCACCCCTTTGAGCGACTTCCGGACCTCAAGGTAAGTACAGATCATCGGCCCCCAGGCTTTCTTCACCGCTAACGGCACCTTGGCAAAGCCATAACCGGGCAGATCAACCAGAGAAAAACTCCCGTTGACATTGAAAAAGTTGATCAACTGAGTGCGGCCCGGAGGCGAACAGGTCCGCACCAGGCTCTTCCGGTTCAGCAGCACGTTGATCAGCGAACTTTTGCCGACATTGCTACGCCCGGCAAAGGCAATCTCAGCGAACTCCAGCGGCGGATAGTTCCCCGGCCTGGTGGCGCTTTTAATAAATTCGGCAGAAGAAATCTTCATCACATTACCCTTTGCAGAAATATAATCTTTACACGTGAAGAATAAGCGAGAAGAGCGTTATTGACAATGAACGATTTATTTCTCTCAGACAATTTTGCTGGTCTCGCAAAAAAGAATACGATGGCTAAGCAAAAATTTTACAAATCACTATTCTTCGATATTATTTCTACAACTTTCCATTACCATTACTATGCAGATTTTGTTTGCACTTCTCGAATAGAGGAGCACAATGGTCATCTATTCGCCGTTCAGATAGCTAATATTATTTACAGGAGTCTTATAACATGATCAGTGAAAAACTCGTTGATGCTCTCAACGGTCAGATTCAGTTTGAAATTCATTCGGGTCTGATTTACAAAGCGATGCAAGCATATTTTGAGGCAGAAGATCTACCCGGCATGGCCAACTGGATGAATATCCAGTATCAGGAGGAGTTGGCACACGCAGAAAAAATGTTCGACTTTGTCTGCGAAGCGGGCGGGCGGGTCAAAATGCTGGCAATGGAAGAGCCCCGCAATGAATATTCTTCACCGCTGGAGGCCTTTGAGACCGCCCTGAGCCATGAACAGATCGTCACCACACGGATTAATGACCTGATGGATCTCGCCCAGCGGGAAAAAAATCATGCCGCGCAGATTTTCCTGCAGTGGTTCGTCACCGAACAGGTTGAAGAAGAGGCCAGTGTCGGCCAGGTCATTGCCCATTTAAAGCGGATCCAGAGTGATGGTCGTGGCCTGATGATGATCGACCAGCAACTGGCAAATCGTTCCTTTACCCCAATTGCGGCGGAATGACCTAATTCGTTCCCATCCGGCCGCTCCGGGTGGAAGCTGGCAGGTTTCCAAGTCGTAAACGTGGGACTTTTCGTCGTGGCAAGGAAATCAAGGGATTGTACTGAGCGGAAGTTTCGGCAGGTAAAAAGGCCTCGCAGCAATGCGGAGCCTTTTACGTCATTTCAGCTTATTTTTCTGCTCCTGCCAGCTCAACGACAAAGGTCGCCCCTCCGCCAGGGGTTTGTTCAACCCAGGCATGGCCGTTGTAAACACGAGCTATTTTTGCCACAGTCGCCAAACCGATACCGGTCCCCGTTCTCCCATGACTGGAACGCCCCCGTTTGAACGGTTCGAAAATTTCCTCCCGCTCATCGGCCGGAATACCCGGTCCATGGTCAGCCACAACATAGCGGACACGATCAAGAAACCGTTGACCACTGATTTCAATTCGCGGATCATGCTCTGCAGCATATTTGAGCGCATTGGCAAGCAGATTGCGCAACATATCACTCAGTAATGGTTCAGGAATCCGGATGTCCGGCAACTCGGTGATGCTGACCTTGGCTTGGCGCTCAACAATCTTATCTGCCAATTCAACCAGAACATCTTCGGCAACCTGCCCCATATCAACTGGATACGGAGGATTTTTCAACTGACCAACCCGTGCGAGAGTTAACAGATCTTCCAGCAAGGCCATCATTTTGGTCGCTGTCTTTTTGATCTCCCCCAGAGATTCCCGACCGATCTCATCCAACTTTCCGGCATAACGCTCTTCCAGCAGTTCGGAAAAACCGATCAGCGGAGTCAAAGGGGAGCGCAGATCATGGGAAACTGTCGACACAAAAGCATCCAGTTCGCGGTTGGCCCGCCGCAGCTGACGTTCCGCCTGCTTCCGCTCGGTAATGTCCCGGAAAACGCCAAGCTTATGCGTCGGCTTGTCGGCAACCGGGTAAGGTGAATGGATGATCTCGTAAGTGCGGGACGTTTCCCCCAAGGAGGCCTCTTGCTGGACAACCTCTCCGGCTAACACCTGCTCAAGCGGACAGTTGGGGCAGATTTCCTGTCTTTGGTGCAAAGCCTGATAACAAGGCTGCTCTTTGAACTCCCCCAGGCGCTCCTGCATGGCCCGGTTGATAAAGGTGATTTTATGGGTGGAGTCACAGATGTAAACCGGGTCGGCCATCCCGTCCAGCACCGAACGCAAGCCGGCCTTTTCCAGCTCCAGTTCCCGGGTCCGCTCTTCCACTGCCGAACGCAGGCTGGTTTCCAGTTCTTTCAGGCGGGTGATATCGACAAAGGCTTCGATACCACCGATCACCTCACCATCATGATTCCTGAGCAGATCGACATTCTTGGTCAACTCAATCCGACGGCCATCCCGGTGGCGCATTGAGCAATCGGTCCCGATGACCGGTTTTGGAACGTCTTCAGCGAAAAGCGCACAGGTTTCGAGACAGGGGTGCCCTTCCAGGAAAAAACAGTGCCGACCAACAGCTTCAGCCGCAGAATAACCGGTAATCCGTTCTGCTCCGACATTCCAGTAAACAACCTGAGAGTCTTTATTAACCAGGAACAAGCCGGTCGGGATAGTCTGCAGCAGAGTCTCCAGCGGATACTCTGCCAGCAAACGGTGCAGTTCAGTCTTCATTCAGCCCCCCATAAAAGGCACCGCATAAGTGATAATCCAGCTGACTATAACACTTGCCCATGGAGCACACCAATGCTTAAATCAATCCATTCCAATGTCAGCCGATCAGGGCTCGACCGAGGACCGCGACCTGAACCTCCGCGGCGCCCGCAGCGAGTAACGTCCTGCTACAGGCGACTGCCGTCGCCCCGGTGGTCAACACATCATCCACCAGCAAAATCCGCTCCCCGTCAAGTGTTCCTTTGACCTGAAAAGCCCGCTTCAGATTTCTCTCCCGCTCTCTGGCAGTGAGTTCCTGCTGGGCAGGAGTCTCGACCGTTTTCTGCAACAGGTCCCTGGCCAGGGGTAATTTTTTCAGACGAGCCAGTTCACGAGCCAGCAGGAGGGCCTGATTATAGCTACGTTGTTGCAAACGCTTTCGGTGCAAGGGAACAGGGACGATCAGGGTCGCCGTGAGATCCACAATAGTCCGATTGAGCAGCTTTGCGAGCGGCCGGTCCAAACCGACTTTCTGGTTAAATTTGAATTGATGAATCGCTTCACGCAGCTGGTGCTGGTAAAGACCGAGAGGGTAAACCTTGGTAAAGGACGGGGGATTGACCGTACAGCGGCCGCAACGGTGAGAGCTATGGGACCCAGCCGGGTAGGGCAAAGCACAAACCGGACAGCGTGCTTCAGGAAGAGGCCGAAAACCGCTCAGGCAATCGGCACAAAACGGCTCCGTCCATTTCTCCGGGAAGCTGCGCAGACACAGGGGACAGGCGGGCGGCAACAGCTGCTTTACAAACCAGACGAGCCCCTGACACACCCCAGCCATCGCCCCCCCTTATGACCCACAATTCAGTCCATCAACAAAGATTGACCGGTCATGGCCGCAGGCACCGGAACAGCTAACAGTTCGAGAATCGTCGGCGCCAGATCAGCGAGAATTCCGTTGCGCAGGTTGACATCTTTACGGCTCGGATCCACAAAAACCAGGGGGACCGGATTGCAGGTATGAGCGGTATGGACACCGCCGTCAGCTGAACTCATCTGTTCACAATTTCCATGATCAGCAGTAATCAGCAGCTGCCCGCCCGCCTGAACGACCGCTGCGACCACGCGTGCCAGGCAGGTATCGACCGTTTCAACCGCCTTGATAGCGGCATTCAAAACGCCCGTATGTCCAACCATATCCGGGTTGGCGAAATTAAGAATGATCAACTGGTAAGTCCCGGATTCAATCCTTTTGACCACCTCATCAGTGACCGCAAAAGCGCTCATCTCCGGCTTCAGATCATAGGTGGCAACATCCTGCGGGGACGGGATCAACACCCGATCTTCCCCCTCCCAGGCATGTTCTATGCCGCCATTAAAGAAGAAGGTCACATGTGCATACTTTTCTGTTTCAGCGATCCTGAGCTGTTTAAGACCCGCCTTTGATACCACTTCGGCAAGGATATCCGGATAAGTTTCCGACCGGAAAGCAACCGGCAGGGCAAAGGTCTCATCGTACTCGGTCAGGCAGACATAATCGATCAGTTGCGGAATCTTGTTGCGGTTGAAGCCGGAAAAACCGGTCTCGGTCAAGGCACGGGTTATCTCCCGGGCCCGGTCGGCGCGGAAATTAAAAAACAACACTCCATCACCATCATCAATGGTTCCGGCAGAGCCGATCACCCAAGGCTCAACAAACTCATCGGTTTGTTCCGCGGCATAGGCAGAAGAAATCGCTTCGGCCGAGTCGGCGGCCTGATGACCGATTCCTTCGGTCAACATCAGGTAGGCCTTTTCCACTCGCTCCCAGCGATTATCACGATCCATGGCCCAGTAACGGCCGCTAACCGTGACAATTCGACCAAGACCGATGCCGGCAAGTTCATTTTCCAGTTGCTGCAAGTAGCCGGCACCGCTTTTCGGCGGCGTATCACGGCCATCCATGAAAGCATGGATGCAGACATCCTGGACGCCGATTTTCTTAGCCATGCGCACCAGCGCATAGAGATGGGTATTGTGGGAATGGACGCCTCCATCGGACAGCAGTCCGAGTAGATGCAGCTTGCCGCCGCTGACAACAAGTTTCCCACAAAGTTCGAGCAAGGCCGGATTCTTGAACAAGCTGCCATCTTCAATGGCCAGGCTGATGCGCGTCAAATCCTGATAAACAATCCGCCCGGCACCGATATTCAAGTGCCCGACCTCGGAATTTCCCATCTGCCCGTCCGGTAGCCCAACATTGCGACCGGAAGCCCCAAGTTGCCCGCTCGGCCAGTCACGCCGCAAGCTATCCATGGTCGGTGTTTTCGCCAGGCAAGCGGCATTGTCGTCGCAACGGTCACTGATCCCCCAGCCATCAAGAATGACCAGTGCCACCGGCCCTACGGTCATTTAGTCGTCCCTCTGCCCGTGCGGGATCGCCTTTGGACCCTCCACCGGCTTGGCATCTTGGATCTGTTTTCGCTCGGGCAGTACCAGGGAATCCCAAGCTTTGCACTCCAGACAACGACTCAGCCATTCATCCTGCTTGGCACCACAGACCTCACAGACGAAACCAAGGGACAGATGACTGTCGATACCCAGAGCACGCTGGTATTCAACCACCGCTTGATCAATTTTGTTGCGCCGCCGATGGGCTTCGGCCAACAGCAGATGGAGCTGAGAGAATTCAATACCGCTGGCTTCAAGGTCAATCAGATGCTGCAGCGCCTCATCCACCATTTCCAGCCGCAGACAAAGACGACCCAGATAGAGTTTCAGCAGCAGATCATCGCTATCGTCCTGCATCTGGCTGCGATAGAAGGAAAGCAGTGCCGCCGGATCTTCGGCACCGATATAGAGATCTTCAAGACGGGCGAGGAAAACGCTCTTTTTCAAAGCCTTGTAACCGTCTTGATAAACCTGGGCGGCATCGCTATCCCGCTTCAGTTGACGGTAAGCATCCCCGAGAGTCACCCGCGCCGGGGTGAATTCAGCAGCCCGCTTAATCAGATCGCGACAATCCTCAGCAGCCTGTTCCGCCTCACCGTCCGCCAGGGCGGTACGGGCCACCTCGTAGCGCAGTTGCAGCAATTGCCGCTTTTCATCTTCAACCCGGGGACCGGAGGAGGTGGCCTTGACAATCCGCTTCTGCAACGTCAGGGCGTCCTGCCAACTGCCCAGATCGATCTGCAGGTCACGCAGGGCGCGCATCGCCTTGCGGTTATTCGCATCGTTGGTGAGCAGTTCCTTGTAAACCCCCATCGCCTCTTCGCGGCGACCGACATCCTGAAAAATTACCGCCAGTTTGAAGAGGATTTCAATCCCCTTGGGATCAAGCTTGCGCGCCTTTTGTAACAGCTCGATCGCTTCCTGCCGGTTGCCGTCCTGTTCGGCAACACTGGCCAGAGCCAGATGGCTGTCAACCCGTTTGGGATCGCGATCCAGGGCTTTCCCCAACAGGCTTCTGGCCTTTTTCAGATCACCGGAGAGCAATCGTCCGACCCCGCTGCGATAGATGGCACTGACCTCCTCAGCTTTCTTTCTCCGCCGACCACCGCGCCAGTAACCTAAAGAGCTGGCAACAGCACTGAGGATGTGGACCCCGTTGCCGAGCAACAAGCCGATCAGCAGCACGCAGATCATCATGATGGCCGTCGGCAGGGTAAAGCTCTGCTCGCTGGTCAGAAACACCGTGACCACCCCCGGATTGATCCCCCAGAAATAAAGAAACCCGATGGCAAAAAGAATAAACACGAACACGAACAGAGCAACAACAATCATGGTCATCTCCAGGCGGCACCCGAACGGTGCGATCAGCGGTTGTTATTCACCGAATTTTTCGACTTCTGACTTACAGTCAACACAATAACGGGAAAAGGGACGAACTTCCATCCGACGACTTGGGATTTCCTCTTCACAACGAGCGCAAAGGCCGTAAACACCCTTATCCATCCGGTCAAGAGCAGCGTCGATATCACGGACCCGACCGCGCTGTGTCTCACTTAAATTCATCAGTACTTCCTGATTATAACTGTTCGACGACATATCGCCAATATCCGGGACACCATCTTTTCCCAGCGATTGTGAAGCAGCATACGCCCGTTCAGCTTCGAGCAGAACTTCTTCACGTATTTTCAATAGGTTTTTCCTGATTTCCTGCAGCTGTTCTTCGTCCATCGTACCTTCCGACTCCTGATCCGTCCTGCAAAACTAACGATTATGATAAGGCTCATTCCGCAGGATAGTACTACTGCGGTAAAGCTGTTCCAATAAAAATATCCTTGCCATCTGATGGGTAAAAGTCATTTTCGACAGGGAAAGCAGCAAGTCCGCCCGGCGCCGCAGCTCCGGATCGAGCCCGTAGGGGCCACCGATCACCAGACACCAGTCGCGGCCGCCATGCAGCATTTCTTCTCCCAGCTTTGTCGCCAGCTGTTCGGAGCCAAGACTGCGGCCACGCTCATCCAAAACAACCAGGAAGGACGAATCTGGAACCTTGTCCAGAATCCTTTCCCCTTCGCGCCTGAGCAAACCAGGGATATCTCCCTTGCGCCCCCCCTTTTCTTCTTTCAGTTCAATGACTTCAAGCGAGAAATATCGCTGCAACCGGCCGGCATATTCCTCAGCAGCCTCCCGTTGCCAGATTTCTGCCAGCTTACCGACACAAACCAGCCGCAGCTTCACCCGGCGTCGGTCCGTTCAAGCGGCACTTCCGGAGCCTCACTCCAAAGACCCTCGAGATCATAAAACTCACGCACCGACTGCTGAAAGACATGCACCATGACCCCGCCATAATCAAGTAACACCCAACGTCCCTGGCTCATCCCCTCAATCGCCAGCGGCAGGATTTTTTCTCGGTTCTTCAGCTCAAGCTTGATGTTCTCTGCAATGGCCTGTACCTGACGATCAGAACGACCCGAAACCAGCAGCAGGTAATCGGTCAGCGACGACAGCTCTTTGAC
>JADFVC010000170.1 GCA_015222355.1 Chloroflexota bacterium
ACCCAAGAGGGCCAACGCGCCACTGCCAAACATCCATATAGATTCCTCAGCCCACCCTCCCCGTCCCGAAACCCGGATGGGATCGGGAGGTACGACTCGTTTACCTATCAAAGGCCATATCTTACTCCAAACTATATTCCAGAAGAACCCCTTATCTGTAATCCGGCCTGATGCCACATATGTTGTGGTTACTTTTTCCTTGACTCACAACGGGAATTTATCTATGGTTTTTCCCCACCAAAGCAAGCTCTTATCACTTCACTTTACCCACTATCACTAAGGAGAAAACCATTATGAGAGGTAAACTGGCAATCATTTTATTGATCGTTTTTTTCGCAAGCCCGCTAGCAGCTCAAGAACTCACAGGAACCCTTCAACAGATTAAAAAATCCGGTCAAATCAGAATCGGCTATCGTGTGTCTGCACCACCCATGTCATTTTTGGACAAAGACGGCAACCCGACTGGTTATTCTATTGATCTCTGTAAATGTATCGTAACTGAAGTTGAAAACAAAATTGGCGCTGACGTAAAGGTTAAATATGTTCCCGTAACCGCTGAAGGGCGATTTAAAGCGTTGGCAGATAAGAAAATTGACATATTATGTGGCTCAACTACTAAAACGCTTTCCCGTAGTGAACTTGTTGACTTTACGCAACTGACATTTGTCACCGGCGCTTCACTAATGACCTTAAAAGATAATAAGGGTCGTGATTCTGGTGGTTTTGCTGGAAAGAAAATTGGAGTCGTGAAAAACACAACGACCGCCGTCGCATTGAAAGAACTCATTCGAGAAACATCAACGGATGCGGAAGTTGTCTTATTCAATTCAACAAAAGAAAGCATCGATGCGTTACGCAAGAAGAAAATCGATGCTTTTTCTTCTGACCAGGTCGTACTTATTGGTATAGTTTTAAAAGCGCATGACCCAATGAACTTTGTGATTGATCCCAACGTGTTTTCCTTTGAGCCTTTTGCATTTGCCGTAAGGCGAAATGATGCAGACTTTCGTCTTGTTGCAGATCGCGTGATATCTGATCTTTACCGATCAAAAAAGATACTTGAAATTTACGACAAATGGATTGGCAAGTTTACCGGACTAAGGCTACCCATATTCGATGCAATGATCCAACTTAATGCAACACCAGAGTGAGAATAGTGCGACTCTCTTTAATTACTCTCCGATAGTACCCCTGAAAGAATATAATTTAATAAGTATTTTCAGTGACTTCGATGATCATAATGACATTGCGCTTCACCGTTCCACCTGAGAAAATCGCTGATGTTATTGCGATTAGTAACTCAATAAAAGAGCCGATATGTGTAGAACCGGGATGCAACCACTTCTCTTTGTACAACGATATCAACAATGATAATGCTTTAATGCTGGTTGGAGAGTGGGAGTCTCAGGAGGCTCTTGGTCATGGTGGCTGTTGGCTGAGTTAGAGACCGCATACTTCCAGTGAAAAAAAAGAATTGTTGATGACTTTCTATAAGTTCGTCAATTGTTGAATATCCTGTATCTGAGGCCGTAGGGTTAATAATGGGTCGGGATTAACCTAGGGCTTGCGCAAATATAACTTCACATTTTGCATCCCATCTTCAGCCCATCTTTGCCTGCGCCTCAATCGCAAAATCCTCGAAATCCCGCCTATCTTGGCGGGACTATTCCTGTGGATTTGCTCAATCGGCGCAGCCAAATCTGACCTAAATCTGGGCGCCAATTCTGTGAAGTTATTTTTGCGCAAGCCCTTATAAAACGAATCGGGGGATATCATGAGTCTTTTGAACAAACTTATTCCTATTGTGTTTGTACTATTTACTTTAAACGGATGTCAGGAGGAGGTCCCTAAGAAAGAGATGGTCCGGTCGGTAAGGGCCATGCAGGTCACGGATGCTTCGGAATTTGCCAAACGCTGGTTTCCAGGACAGGCCAAGGCGACTCAGGAAGTGGACCTGTCCTTCCGGGTGGCAGGGCCATTGGTTAAGCTGCCTGTCAATGTCGGTGATACCGTTCGTAAGGGCCATGAACTTGCAAGGATTGATCCAAGGGATTTCCAGGTCGAGCTCCGAAATGTGCAGGGGCAGCTAGAAAAAACCGAAGCAGAACTGAAAAGGGCCGAGTCTGACTACGAACGGGTGATTCGGATACAGAAACAGGATGCCGGGGCCGTAAGCCAGGCCATGATCGACCGCAAACGGCAACTGGTGGAAAGCAACAGGGCAGAAATCCGTTCTCTTCAGGCGGCCATGGATTCAGCCAGAGACAAGTTGGATTATACCTATCTGAAAGCACCGTTTGACGGGATTGTGACAGCTACTTATGTGGAGAACTACGAAGATGTGAAACGAAAACAACCCATCATCAGGCTCATAGACAATTCCCAGATCGAAATGATCGTGAACATTCCCGAAAGCCTGATATCCCATGCGGATTATCTCAAAACGGCCGGTAAGGTTTTGCGGGTTCGCTTTGATTCATTTCCCGGTCGTGAAGTAGAAGCCCGAATCAAGGAAATCGGGAAGGAAGCATCCAAGACCACCCGCACCTACCCGGTCACGCTGATCATGGACCAACCGGAAGACATCAAGATCCTGCCGGGCATGGCCGGGAATGCAGCGAGCACTGTCCCTCCAGCGGGAATGCAGGGCCAGTCACAGGTGGTTATACCGGAAACCGCGGTTTTTTCACCGGATAAAAACAATACTTATGTCTGGGTCATTGATGATCAGGTCAAAAAAGTAAGCAAACGAGAAGTCAAAACCGGTAAACTTCTGGATTCGGGTATTGAGGTCCTGGAGGGTATCCAACCGGGTGAGTGGATTGCCACGGCGGGTGTTCATTATCTGAAAGAAGGCCAACAAGTACGCATCCTCTCTTCTTCGGCGGCGGAGGTGGCAGAATGAGCCTTACTGCGATTGCCATCGAAAAGCGGACGGTCACCTATTTTGCAATTTTCCTGTTGGTGGCGGGCGGTATCGGCGCCTTTTTCAGCCTCGGTCAATTGGAAGATCCGGAATTTACGGTGAAGACAGGGGTCGTTACAACGGCTTATCCCGGAGCCAGCCCGGAAGAGGTCGAGCTTGAAGTCACCGATCGGATTGAACTCGCCATCCAGGAAATGCCCCAGGTTAAATACATCGAGTCCTTCTCTCGCGAAGGGTTGTCACTGATATCGGTCGAATTACACGCGCAATACTGGTCCGACCGGTTGCCGCAGGTCTGGGATGAACTGCGGCGCAAGATTCGAAACATTGAACACCTGCTTCCTCCGGGGGCGGGCAGGCCGGAGGTCACCGATGATTTCGGGGATGTGTTCGGATTTCAATTGGCCGTGGTGGGCGATGGATTTTCATATGCTGATCTGGAAGCATACGCCAAGGATATCAAAAAAGAACTCAGCCTGGTAGACAACGTTGCCCGAGTGGACCTTTGGGGTGTACAGAGTAAAGCGATCTATGTCAACGTTTCCCAGGCCCAGCTCGCCGAGTTGGGCCTCAGCGATGCCAGCGTCAAAGCTACCCTGGAGCAGCAGAACATGGTGGTGGACGCCGGTGGGGTCGATCTACAGAGAAAACGGTTCCGCATCGCACCTACTGGAGAATTTAAATCTCCCGAGGATATCGCCAATTTACATGTCCGTGCCTCCTTTGGGGACGAACTTTCCAACCTGACGGCGGATGCGGACAAGCCGGTGTCGTCCGAACGTACCGCGGAGCTGATTCGAATCAGGGATATTGCCACCGTGGAACGCGGGTATCTGGAACCGCCGTCGACCCTGATGCGCTACAACGGGAAGCCTGCCATAGGCATTTCCATTACCAATGTCACTGGGGTCAACGTTGTCAAAGTCGGTCAAGGTATCGACGAGCGCCTCGACGAAATTCTTCCCATGCTGCCAGTGGGCATTGAAGTTCATC